>CAITZE010000378.1 GCA_903896775.1 uncultured bacterium | reverse complement strand
GCTCTCGGGCATGACCGGCACGGCTATGACCGAAGCCGAAGAGTTCGGTCAGATCTATGGCTTGGAAGTCGTCGAAGTGCCCCCTAACGTGCCGCGCGTGCGCATCGATGCGGATGATGAAGTCTATCGCTCGGCTGAAGAGAAATACGCCGCGATCATCGATCTCATCGAAGAATGCTACGCGCGCAAGCAGCCGGTTCTGGTCGGCACCGTGTCAATCGAAAAATCCGAGACGCTGGCGACGCTCCTGCGCCGGAATAAAAAGATCATGCCGCAGGTCTTGAACGCCAAGTACCACGAGCAGGAAGCCTTCATCATCGCGCAAGCCGGTGTTCCGGGCGGCGTGACTATCGCCACCAACATGGCTGGCCGCGGCACCGACATTCAGCTCGGCGGTAACGCCGAAGCGCGCATCATGGCCGACGAAAAGACCAAGGGCGCACCCTTGTCTGACGCCGAGAAAGACGCGATCCGCGCCGACATCGCAGAAAAGAAGAAAATCGCGTTGGAAGCCGGCGGCCTTTACGTCATCGGCACCGAGCGCCACGAAAGCCGGCGTATCGACAATCAGCTGCGCGGCCGTTCAGGCCGTCAGGGTGATCCGGGCGCGTCCAAATTCTTCCTGTCGCTGCAAGACGACTTGATGCGCATTTTCGGCTCCGAACGTATGGACGGCATGCTCCAGCGCCTGGGTCTGGAAAAAGGCGAAGCCATCATCCATCCGTGGATCAACAAGGCCATCGAAAAAGCCCAGCAGAAAGTCGAAGCGCGTAACTTCGATATCCGCAAGAACCTGCTGCAGTTCGACGACGTCATGAACGATCAACGCCGTGTGATCTTCGAGCAGCGCCGCGAGATGATGAGCAGCGAAGACTTGTCGGAAATGATCAACGACATGCGCTACCAGACCATTCTCGACACGGTGGCGAAATTCGTTCCCGAACGCGCCATGCACGAGCAATGGGATATCGCCGGACTGCATGAGGAAACCTTGCGTGTCCTCGGCCTCGACCTGCCGCTCGCCGAATGGGCCGCCGAAGAAGGCATCGCCGACGAAGAAATCCGCGAACGCGTTCAAGCTGCGTCCGACGCAAAAATGGCGGAAAAGACCGCGGCCGTCGGGCCCGATCTTATGCGCCGCGTTGAGAAAAGCATTGTCCTGCAGATGATCGATCAGGGTTGGCGCGATCACCTGGCTCAGCTCGATATGCTGCGTCACGGCGTCAATCTGCGCGCTTACGGTCAGAAACAGCCGCTGCTGGAGTATCAGCGCGAAGCCTTCAATATGTTCAGCGATCTGATGTCAGGCCTGCGCGAGCGCGTCACGGCCTTCCTGTCGCGCGTCGAACTTCGCACCGAGCCGCCGCCGGAAGATCTGCAACCGCAGGCGCCGCAACACATGCAGGCGATTCACGAGCGTCCCCAGGCCCAAATTGGCGAGCCGAGTGCTCCTGAAGCTACGCAGCTGACCGGTCAGCGCGCTTTGTCGCGTATCGCGCCCGAACAACGCAATCCCAACGATCCCACAACTTGGGGCAAGGTCGCGCGCAACGAAGCCTGCCCTTGCGGGTCGGGAAAGAAGTTCAAGCACTGCCACGGTGCTGTCGAGGAAGTCGCTTAAAATTACCTGTAATCGGAGCGCCAGGGGATGGCCGCCGTTACCGCTCTTCGTCATGTTGCCTTTGAAGACCTCGGCACGCTCGAGGATGTCTTTGCGGCGCGGGGCTGGCCTGTCAGTTACGTCGAAGCGCCGGTGGCTGACTGGGATAAATTCGATCCTATAACACCAGATCTTCTGGTGATCCTCGGCGGACCCATCGGCGTCTATGAGGAAGATATCTATCCTTTTCTGACGGCTGAAATCGCCGCGATCAAAAAACGTCTCGCCGCCGGCAAGCCGACACTGGGTCTTTGTCTCGGTTCACAATTGATTGCGCGCGCGCTTGGCGCTCGTGTCTATTCCAGCGGCACAAAAGAAATCGGCTGGGGCTCGCTGAAGTTGACCGCTCCGGGTTTAGACTCGCCGGTGCGCCATCTTTCCAGTGAACAGACCTCCATGCTGCATTGGCACGGCGACACCTTCGACCTGCCCGAGGG
>CAITZE010000377.1 GCA_903896775.1 uncultured bacterium | reverse complement strand
GATGCTGATTTATTTGGCGATACTTTCACCAGTTCTATTTACTTCACCCATCATCCTATTGGTTTATTATATCTGGCTTCGTTTGCCAAAGCCCAATTTCCGGAAATTGATTTTAAGGTATTTCACTTTATAGACCCTTGTAATCGAAGTCGCTGTTTCAACCGTTATTGCAGTTATTTTATCGCCGGTAGTAAGAACTGGTGTAATTATAACCTCCCGTTCTCTATCGATAATTTCCCATGAATCGTCATTTATTTGTATAATATCGCCTATCCTATAATCCAATATGCCATCAAGCGTCGCAAGCACGGTGCCTGACATTTGTTTTATTATTGTTTTTTTTATCATTTCCCATTTATTTCGTGTGTTTCAAAAAATTTATCCATTTCTTTTTTGTTGTCAAATATGACCGTAACAACTTCTACGTCGCCCCTGTTTAATGGTAATGATATAGTGAGCCAGTACCCGTCGGAGCAATGGCATTCAGGAATACCGCAGCCCTCCCCCATAGACATTTTATGCTACCCCTTGTTTCTACTGCGCCGCCTTGGTTTTCAAACGACCCGTCGAGCAAAACGTTGGTGTGTACTATTTTTTTTATTTTCATTTTATTTTATTTTTTTCGCCGCAAAAAGGGCAATATGTTGGATATATACTTGTTCTAAGAGTTTTTGGTTTACTGATTGAGCCATCCTTTTTTAATGGAGTATACTTAAGCTCAAATGGCAGCATTAATTTAAAACCGGAATCACCACCACCAAATGTCAATACCTTGTTTACGTATCCAGAGTCAGTATCGACCGAATTTATAATAACGCCTGATTCTGTTAGGTTATCCTTTAAAAAATTGGTAACATTCTTTTCTGATTTTTGTAAGCAATCACACATAATATTTATTTTTTAGCGGTGACAAAAAGCCCCGCATGGTTTCCCAAGCGGGGCTTTTGAACTTTGAGGCGCTCGCTTTAGGCCGCGAGGCTGCGCAGGACGTACTGCAACACGCCGCCGTTCTTGTAGTAGTCAAGCTCGCCCGAGTTATCGATACGGCACATGACCGTGATGGTTTCGGATTTGCCGTTGGCGCGGTGGATGGTGACCGCGACATCGCCGAGCGGCTTCAGATCAGCGAGATTCTTGATATCGAAGGTCTCGGTGCCGTCGAGGGCGAGGGTCTTGCGGGTCATATCGCCCTTGAACTGCAAGGGCAGCACGCCCATGCCGACCAGGTTGGAGCGATGGATACGCTCGAAGCTTTCCACGATCACGGCTTTAACGCCGAGCAGTGCCGTGCCTTTGGCCGCCCAATCGCGCGACGAGCCGGTGCCATATTCTTTGCCCGCGACGACCACGAGGCCCGTGCCATCTTTCTGGTACTTCATGGCGGCGTCGTAGATCGGCATAACTTCGCCGGACGGCTGATGCTTGGTGATACCGCCTTCCACGCCCGGAACCATTTCGTTCTTGATGCGGATATTGGCGAAGGTGCCGCGCATCATGACTTCGTGATGCCCACGGCGTGCGCCGTAGGAGTTGAAGTCCTTCTGAGCAACGCCGTGCTCGAGCAAGTACTTGCCGGCGGGGCTGTCCTTCTTGATGGAGCCCGCGGGCGAGATGTGATCGGTGGTGACGGAATCACCCAAGATCGCCATGGGACGCGCGCCGACGATATCGACCAACGCTTTGGGCTTCACGGTCATACCGACGAAGTAAGGCGGATTGGCAACATAGGTTGAGGCTTTGTCCCAAGCATAAGTTTCGCTCTTCGTGGCATGAACAGCCTGCCAAGGGGCCGGGCCTTTGAAGACATCCGAGTAACGCGTACTGAACATTTCGCGTGTGAGGAACTTCTCGATGAATTCGGCGACTTCCTTCGCCGTGGGCCAGATATCTTTCAAATAAACCGGCTTGCCGTCGGAGCCCGTGCCGAGAGACTCGGTCATGATGTCTTTACGCATGGAACCCAGCAACGCGTAGGCGACAACCAGCGGCGGCGAAGCCAGATAGTTGGCTTTGATATGCGGGCTGATGCGGCCCTCGAAGTTGCGGTTGCCGGATAGCACAGCCGTCACAACCAGATCGCCTGCCTCAATGGACTTGGTGACGTTGTCATCGAGCGGTCCGGAGTTACCGATGCAGGTCGTGCAGCCGTAACCAACGGTGTTGAAACCGAGCGCGTTGAGATCGGCAGAGAGGCCGGCTTTATCGAGATAATCGGTGACGACTTGGCTGCCGGGGGCCAGCGAGGTTTTCACCCACGGCTTGCGCGTCAGGCCCTTAGCATGGGCTTTACGAGCGAGCAGACCTGCAGCGAACAGCACCGACGGATTGGAGGTATTGGTGCACGACGTGATGGCCGCGATGGCGACATCGCCGTCTTCGAGCGAGGTCTTCGCACCAGCGCCGGTGAGTCCCGCAATCGGCGAGGACATCGGCGTGGCGTGGTTGAAGCCTTCCTTGAGAACTTTGTCGAAATCTTTGCTAGCAGTCGAGAGCGAGACGCGGTCTTGCGGACGCTTCGGTCCGGCGAGCGAAGGCTCGACGGTGCTGAGATCAAGCGCCAGCGTATCGGTGAACTCCGGTTCCGGCGTGCTTTCGTCGTGCCACATGCCTTGCGCTTTGGCATAGGCTTCAACGAGTGCAACGCGCTGCGGATCGCGGCCTGTGAAGGTGAGATAGCGGATGACTTCCTTGTCGATGGGGAAGAAGCCGCAGGTCGCACCGTACTCCGGCGCCATGTTGGCGATGGTGGCGCGGTCCGTCAGCGACAGATCGCTGAGGCCGGGGCCGTAGAATTCCACGAACTTGTTGACCACGCCTTTCTTGCGCAGCATCTGCGTGACCGTCAGCACGAGATCGGTGGCAGTCATGCCTTCCTTCAGCTTACCCGTCAGCTTGAAGCCGATGACTTCGGGAATCAGCATGGGTGTCGGCTGGCCGAGCATGGCGGCTTCGGCTTCGATACCGCCCACGCCCCAACCCAACACGGCCAAACCATTGACCATCGTCGTGTGGCTATCGGTGCCGACGAGGGTGTCGGGATAGGCCAGCGTCTTGCCGTTCTCTTCGCCGGTCCAGACGACCTGGGCGAGATACTCGACGTTGACCTGATGGCAGATACCAGTGCCCGGCGGCACGACGCGGAAGTTGTTGAAGCCCACTTGGCCCCAGCGCAGGAACTTATAGCGCTCGCCGTTACGCTCGAATTCCAGATCGATATTTTTCTGCAGTGATTCAGGACCTGCGTAAGCATCGACCATCACCGAGTGATCGATGACGAGATCGACGGGCGACAGCGGATTGATCTTCTGCGGATCTCCGCCGAGCGCCTTGATAGCGTCGCGCATGGCAGCCAAATCGACGACGGCGGGAACGCCGGTGAAATCCTGCATCAGCACGCGCGCGGGGCGATAAGCGATTTCATCGGTGGATTTTTTGGTCTTTAACCAAGCTGCCAGCGCTTTGACGTGATCGACTGTAACTGTCCGCCCGTCTTCGAAGCGCAGCAGGTTTTCCAACAGCACTTTAAGAGAGGACGGCAGACGCGAAATATCGCCGAGCGTTTCCGCCGCAACCGGAAGGCTGAAGTAATCGTAGCTTTTGCCACCGACCGTCAGAGTGCGGCGAACTTTAAGGGTGTCATGACCACTGAGCGGCATGGAGGCTCCTTCAGAGCTGGGCGTTAAAAAGACGGTCAGAGCCGAAGGGAGGAATTGTGGCACCCGAAACGAATGTCCCTGAAATCTGGCCCTGGCGCCTTAGTACGATACGTCCCCCGACCGCGACCGGTTGTAATCCGGCTTTCGTGCGTGAATCAGCCACATCCCACGCCCAAAGTCCAGAGGCCGCATTGTGGATTAAAGGTACAACCCCTTGTATGGCCTAAATATTTGGCCCCTTGTGCAAAGCACAAAGAGACTCGGGGGCGAGGCCCGGGACAGCCCCTCCGCCCTTAAAAATTCCCAGCAAAATCAATAGCGCACCCCTAGTAGGCCCGGTTCGCTCTGCTATGGTCCGGCCATGACTGGGGAAACCAATTTGAGCCAAACCACCACCGCCGGGAGCTTTTCCGGCGCCGGTTTGGCCTGCCGGCGCGGCGGCCGGCTGGTTTTCACCGGCCTCAATTTCAAGCTGACTGCCGGCGGCGCGCTGGTGCTGCGGGGCCCCAACGGCAGCGGTAAGACCACTTTGCTGCGCGTGATGGCCGGTCTGACTCCTAGCGCCGCAGGCACCATGTCGTGGAACGATAAGGTCATCGACGATCCCGATGCTCATGCCCGAAACCTGCGTCTGATCACGCACCTCGACGCCATCAAACCCGCCCTCACCGTTTCCGAGAATTTGTCGTTCTGGATGACGCTGTGGAACAAACCCGACGATCAGCGTTTGCAAAAAGCGCTGCAAGCCTTCGATCTCTCGCGCCTCGCCTCATACCCTGCACGTTTGCTGTCCGCCGGGCAGCGCCATCGTCTGGCCCTGGCCCGTCTGCTCGTGGCACCGGCACCGCTCTGGCTGCTTGATGAACCCGGCAACGCCCTCGACACCGCATCGCGCGATGCGCTCGCACGCGCCATCCTCGCGCACCGCGCCGCAGGCGGCATGGTCATTGTCGCGAGCCACGAAGCGACATTTGTCAGTGACGGCGAGACTCTCGATCTCGGTCTTTTCACGCCCAAAACCGTCGTGCATTGGAGCGACGACGAAAGCGTCGAGGCCGCAGAATGAGCGTGTTTTCAGCACTTCTTGCACGTGATCTGCGACTGGCACTCCGTCAAAGTGCCGACAGCCTCACTGTCGTTGCGTTCTTCGCCATCGCCACCGTGCTGTTCCCTTTCGGCGTTGGGCCGGAAGCCAATATCCTCGCGCGCATCTCGGGCGGCGTGCTGTGGGTGACCGCCCTGCTCGCGGCCTTGCTTTCGCTCGACCGCGTCTTCACCGTCGACTACGAAGACGGCACCTTGGATCAGCTCGTGCTGAGCGGCGCGCCCTTGCCGCTCGTCGTGATCGCGAAGGTCCTCGCGCATTGGCTCACCACGGGCCTCGCGCTGATCATCGTCTCGCCGCTGCTGGCGATCACACTGCACTTGCCGATGGAAGGTTACGCCCCATTGTTGCTGGCGCTCTTTCTCGGCACACCAACGGTAAGCCTGATCGGCGCTGTCGGCGCTGCCCTTGTACTCGGGACACGGCGCGGCGGCGTCCTGCTCGCGCTCCTGGTTTTGCCGCTTTACATCCCGGTGCTGATCTTCGGTACGGCGGCGGTAGAATCAGCTGTCACGGGCATCTCCAGCGATGGGCCATTGCTGGTTCTGGGAGGCCTTGCCGTGCTCGCGTTGACGCTGTGTCCGTGGGCAACTTCTGCTGCACTGCGGCAAGCCGTAGAATAGCCCAATTCGTGTTACAGACTCATATGTGAGACATGACCTGAGACGGGTCGGAATCCGCCTGCGGCGTCTCTATATTTATACTTATATTTAGTGTGGCGGCCCCCTGCCGCCTGCGATAAACCAGCGCAGCTATTAGGGAAAAGCGCTCTCAAGGAAGCCCTGTGCACAGGTTTGCCAACCCGACCCAGTTCATGCGCATCGCCAACGCCATTTTTCCATGGGCGGCGGGTCTGGCGGTGGTGTTGTTTGTCTTTGGCTTGCCGATCGCGCTCATCACCTCGCCCGCCGACTATCAGCAGGGCGATACCGTGCGCATTCTCTACCTGCACGTCCCCGCCGCGATCATGGCCGAGCTGATCTATTACGCCATGGCCGCCGGTAGCGCGGCCTTTCTGATTTGGCGTCACCCGATGGCAAATCTGGTCGCAAAAGCGTCCGCACCGATGGGGGCCATGTTCACGGCGCTGTGCCTGATCTGCGGCATGCTGTGGGGCGAGCCGATGTGGGGCACGTTCTGGGTGTGGGATGCGCGCCTGACCTCGACGCTGATCATGTTCTTTTTCTATCTCGGGTACCTCGCGCTCGGCGATGCCTTCGAAGACCCTGAGCGCGGTGACCGTGCCTCCGCTATTCTCGCGCTCGTAGGCGTCGTGAACGTGCCTATCATCAAGTTCTCGGTGAATTGGTGGAACACGCTTCACCAGCCGGCGAGCCTTTCGCTCACCAAGAGCAACATGACCGGCGACATGCTGTTGCCTCTGTTCCTGATGTTGGGTGCTTATTCTTTCTTCTATCTCGCCGTGTTGATCATCCGCGTGCGCAGCGAGCTGCTGGCCGCCAAGATCCGCAACGCGCGCATGAGCCAGATCGCCGGCCATGAAGCCGCGCAGCCGGCCGAGTGATGCCCATGGGCAATCTTTCAACCTTCCTCAACATGGGCGGCTACGCGGTTTGGGTTTGGTCGGCGTACGGCGTGAGCATCGTCTCACTCGTCGGCATGCTGTTCTTCTCGCTGCGCAGCTTGCGCGCCCGCGAACGTGAGTTCGAGCAGCTGCGCGCCTCGCGCCGCGGCGAAGGTTAGGGACCAAACATGACGCGCAAAACCCGCCGCCTCTATTTTGTGATCCTCGGCCTGCTCGGCCTTGGCGCCGGCGCAGCACTGGTGCTGACCGCCTTCCAAGACAATATCGTTTTCTTCCGCAGCCCCACCGATATCGCCGATGGCAAAGTCTCTGGCGGACAGCGCATTCGAATTGGCGGCTTGGTTGAAACCGGCAGCGTCGTGAAAAACGGTGAAGACATTTCCTTTTCCGTCACCGACATGTCCCATAGCTTGAAAGTGCAATATCGCGGCTTGTTGCCTGACTTGTTCCGCGAGGGCCAAGGCATCGTAGCCGAAGGCCGCATGGAACCGAGCGGCGTATTCATCGCTAATGAAGTGCTGGCGAAACACGATGAGAAATACATGCCCCGCGAAGTGGCCGACGCTTTGAAGAAAAGCGGCCACTGGAAAGAGGGCGAAGAAACGATGGGTTCTGAAGGCAGCGCCGTGCAAAAAGGCATGACGCCGACATCCACCGCACCTGCTGTCACAGAAGAGCCGGCGAAAACGCCGTAACCACATAGGTCAAAGATGTTCATCGAACTCGGTCACTTTGCCTTAGCCCTCGCGCTCGTGGTGGCGCTGATTCAATCGACTGTGCCGCTGATCGGCGCCGCGCGCGGTAACGTCGCGTGGATGGGTGTCGCGAAGCAGGCAGCCCTTCTGCAACTCGCGTTGATCCTGACATCTTTCGCGGCGCTGATTTACGCCTACGTCACGTCGGACTTCTCGGTGATCGCGGTCTATGAGAACTCCCACACTCTGCAGCCGCTGATCTACAAAATCGCCGGTGTGTGGGGAAATCATGAGGGCTCGCTGGTCTTATGGGTCAGCATCCTTGCGGTCTATGGCGCCAGCGTCGCCGTATTCGGCGGCAGATTGCCCCCGGCGCTGGCGGCGCGCGCGCTGGCCGTGCAAGCCATGATCAGCGTCGGCTTCATCGCGTTTATTCTATTCACGTCCAATCCGTTCTTGCGCGTCTTCCCAGCGCCGGACGAAGGCCAGAGCTTGAACCCACAGCTTCAGGACCCCGGTCTCGCGATCCATCCGCCCATGCTCTACATGGGCTATGTGGGCTTCTCGATGGCCTTCTCCTTCGCCGTGGCCGCATTGATCGAAGGCCGCGTTGACGCCGCCTGGGCGCGCTGGGTGCGTCCGTGGACACTGGCGGCCTGGACCTGCCTAACCATGGGCATCGGCCTTGGCAGCTGGTGGGCTTACTACACGCTGGGCTGGGGCGGCTGGTGGTATTGGGACCCGACGGAAAACGCATCGTTCATTCCGTGGCTGACGGGTACAGCTTTGCTGCATTCGGCGATTGTGGTCGAGCGCCGTGAAGCTTTGAAAAGCTGGACCATCCTGCTCGCCATCGTCACCTTCTCGCTCTCGCTCGTCGGCACCTTCCTGGTGCGCTCGGGCGTGCTGACCTCGGTGCACGCTTTCGCCACCGATCCAAAGCGCGGCGTGTTCATTCTGGTTCTGCTGGCGATTGCCATCGGCGGATCGCTGACGCTCTACGCCATTCGCGCGCCGTCCATGCAAGGTGGCGGCCTGTTCGCGCCCATCAGCCGCGAAGGCGGTTTGCTGATCAACAATCTTCTGCTGACCACGGCATCGGCGACGGTGCTGCTGGGCACGCTGTACCCGTTGTTCACCGAAGTGTTGAGCAACAACAAGATTTCCGTGGGCCCGCCCTATTTCAACGGCGTCTTCATTCCGCTGATGATCCCTCTCGTCATCGTTATGGGGATCGGGCCGCGTCTCGCCT
>CAITZE010000376.1 GCA_903896775.1 uncultured bacterium | reverse complement strand
GTCGCGGGGGGTTTGCTTTGTACGAAGCTCTTGAGCCGCCGTTAAGGGACAGGCTTGAACTTCTGAACCCGCCGGCCTGTCGACACTTCGCCGACGTAGATATTGCCTTTGGAGTCCATCGGCGCGAAGTGCGCGTGCGTCATGCCACCGAGTTGATGGCCTAAGCGGCCGAACTTCGAGACGATCTGCATGGTCGCGCGATCGAGAATGGTGATCTCGCCGTAAGCTTCGTTGATATTGATCACGTACTTCTGCTGCGGATCGGTGGAGAAGCTGATGTAAACAGAAGATCCCCAGGAGCCGGACTTGGCGCGCTCGAATTGCTTTGTGGCTGGGTACGGTGTTCTTTGCGTGAACGGGATATCGACGTAGCGTTTGAAATTGCCCTTCTTGTCGAAAATCTGGAAACGCTGACCCTGCCGGTCACAGACATAGACGTTGCCGTCTTTGTCCATGGCAATGCAGTGAAGCACAGGGGTCCAATCGGCCGCATCGGTGTCTTTCTTTTTCAGGTCCCACTGGCGCAGGAACTTGCCAGCTTTATCGAGAACGACAACGCGGTGGTTGGCGCGCGGCGCTTCGCCGTCGGCGATATAGATGTCGCCGTTGGTGGGATCGATGGCGATGCCAGCCGGGCGGAAGAACTGATCTTTGCCGGAATTATTCGGCGTGCCTTTGGAGGTGCCATCGCTTGAATCGATGACACCCTTCTTGCCCACCTGCATCAGAAGTTTCCCGTCGTGGGAATACTTCTGCAGAATGCCGTCTTGCACGCCGACGAGATAAAGGTTGTCGTCTTTGTCGAAGGTGCAGCCGTGGAAAAATGTATCAGGGAGAAGCGCGAGATCGCCCCAGGTGTTGACGACATTACCCGCGGGATCGAACTCGATCACAGCCGGCGCTTGTTCGCCGCCGTCCATCTCGTTGTTGTCTTCGATGTCGCGGCGATTGAG
Organism: uncultured bacterium; assembly: GCA_903896775.1. Taxonomy (GTDB): domain Bacteria; phylum Pseudomonadota; class Alphaproteobacteria; order Rhodospirillales; family Rhodospirillaceae; genus SHVO01. The sequence goes on along the minus strand of CAITZE010000376.1, from coordinate 1,786 downwards.
GTTAAAGATGTGATCTTTGCTATCAATGCAGACGCCGCCGCTCTGACCCAGCACCCAATGGCTGGGCAGTGCTTTAGGCCACGTCGGGTCGACTTCGTATTTCGGACCCGTCATTTGTTGGGCTTGAACGGGCGAACCAAAAGCAGCAACCACGAAACTCAATGCGGCGTAACATGCGGTGAATAGAAAGCCGGTTTTAGATTTCCCCATAAATTTATCCTCCCCATATGTGAGTGCAGGAATGCTGCAATCGACGCCGATATCATAACGTCGACGCCCCTTATTGCACTTAAATAGAGGGTTATAGGAGTTACGGCGCCTGCTTAAGAAACGCTAAGACGGGCGTGCCGTCGGCATTCAAGGGCGCATCATGAACCGCCGAAATGTGCAGTGCACTCAAACTGCCGTAGAGGTGCGGAAACAGTGCGCCACCACGCGATGCTTCCCAAACAAGCGCGGCCCCAAGGGCGTCCGCATCGACTTCAAGCACCACAAGATCGGCCTGCCCGCGAAAATGAAGTCGCGCCGTCTCTTGAGCCTGAATCGCGGTAGAAAAATGAATGTAACCATCGCGATGATCGATACCGGACCCGGTGAAGACGCCGGCGGTCTGCGCGGCCAGCCATTCTTCGCGGCGGAGAATTTTGTAAATCGCCGTCACGTCAGAAACCGTGCGCTCATTATTGCAGCCGGCGACTCTCGTCCCCAGCTAAAAGATCGCCCGGTGCATGTGCAACGGGTTGCTCGACGACCGGCGCTTCGAGTTGGATGTTCTCGATGGCCACGCCGCGTTTGATGATCTTGCTGGTGGACGTCAGGATTTCGGTTACGTCTTTTTGCGTTTGACCGAAATGCGTCGACAACGCTTCGACGCGTTTATCCAGGCGCTTTATATCCTCCATCAGTTTACCGATCTCGGTTTGGATGATGTGGGCCTGTTCGCGCATACGCGAATCTTTAAGAATGGCGCGCACGGTATTGAGTGTGGCCATGAGTGTGGTCGGCGAGACGATGTAAACGCGCCGGCGGAATCCTTCTTCGACAATCGCCGGAAAACGATCATGCAGTTCGGCGAAAACCGATTCCGCCGGCACGAACATGATGGCGGAGTCCGCAGTCTCGCCGGGGATGATGTATTTATCGGCAATATCTTTGATGTGTTTCAGGACGTCGCTGCGAAAGGACGCTTCGGCGACGGCCAGCGCGCGCTCGTCGGGTGCAGCGATCATTTGCATGAAGGCTTCGTGGGGATATTTGGAATCCACCGCGATCATGCCAGGCGGATTGGGTAGGCGGATGACGCAGTCGGCGCGTTTGCCGTTGGATAAGGTCACCTGGAAATCGAAAGCTCCTGGCGGCAGCATGTTGCGCACCAGATCTTCCATCTGGGTTTGGCCAATGGCGCCGCGCACCTGTTTGTTGGACAGGATGTCCTGCAAGCTCACCACTTCGGCGGACAACTCGGTGATGTTCTTTTGCGCGGCATCGATGACGGCCAAACGCTCTTGCAACAGGCTCATGGATTCGGCGCTGCGGTCGCCGGCTTTCTGTAAGTTCTCGCCGATACGACGCGTAACTTCAGCCAGGCGTTCATCCAACATCTTGGTGACAGCGCGCTCCTGATTTTGCAGCTGCTGCGCCATGAGCGCTTGCGCGGTGGTCTGATTCTCCGCCATCTGGCTTAAGCGGCCGGTGAGGAGGTTTTGCGTCTCGGCCAGTTTGGCGGCGGTTTCGGCAACTTGAGTGAAACGGTCGGCGCCGTCTTTGGAGCGCCCGCTCCGTAAGG
>CAITZE010000375.1 GCA_903896775.1 uncultured bacterium | reverse complement strand
GTGGTGTTCGGCTTCATGCCGGCCCGTCGCGCGGCCCGGCTTAATCCCATAGAAGCCTTGCGCCATGAATAGCGGGCTACTTTGGGCTTAACGCTAGGCCAGCCGCATAGCCCAGCCAAACTGCGATCAAGCACAGCCCCACGGACAGACCCACGTTGCTCAAGGCCGGCAGCAATTGATTGCCTTGTAGCAGAGCCAGGGTTTGCAGGCTGAAGGACGAGAAAGTCGTATAACCGCCGCAAATACCCACCATGACGAAGAGGCGCGGATTGTCCCCGGCAGGGAAGCGACCATCGGCATTCATGGTAGCGGAAGCAAAGCCGATAATAAATGAGCCCAGCACGTTGATCACCAGCGTGCCCCAGGGAAAGCCAACGCCCGCCAGGACCGCGATGACCCCATTGGACCAATGGCGCGCCATACTTCCGAGCGCCCCGCCTAGTCCGATCCAAAGATAAGTCTGCATAGCTCACCGTATCGCATTTTATGGGCAAAATGTGACATGCCGCACGCGGCCGCGCACCTGATTTGTGCTGGAACCGCTATGAGGCTTTGCAAGGCGGTGCTTGCAAGCTATATCCGTGCAACACTTTTCATTTTGCATGTTGTGGTTTCATGGCTCCCACGCCCAAAGATTACGATAACATCTATAAGCGCCTCCAGGCCCCTATCTCAAAAGTCTACGACTGCGGCAAGAAGTGCGCGCCTTACAACAACGGCGAGCCGGTTTGCTGCACGACTGGTCATGCCATTCCGATTGTCGAGCACAGCGAATACAAGCTGCTGAAAAGCCGCACGGATATGTGGTCGCCGTTCAAACCCAAGAGTGCTGCCGACCGTGCCGAAATCGCCGATCTGAAGGGTTCGGACTGCCGCGCTGTCGAATGCAAAGGGGCGCGTCACTGCGAGCGCGACAATCGTTCCATGGCCTGCCGGACCTTTCCGTTTTTCCCGTACTTCAGTCCCGATGGAGAAATGGTCGGCCTTGCGACGTACTGGAGCTTCGAAGGTCAATGCTGGGTGATCTCGAATCTCACTATCGTCGAGCAGCCGTTCATCGACGACATGATGGCCAGCCACGATCTGCTATTTGCCGCCGATGAAGATTGGCGCAAAACCTACCGCTCGCAATCCGCAACGATGCGCGGCGTTTATTCACGCAAGGGCAAACGCTTTCCGGTCATCGGACGCGATGGCAAATATTTCTGGGTGCTGCCAAAGTCCGGCGGCAAAATGATCCCGGCTAAAAAAGCCGAGCTTATGGAGTTGCGGAGCGGATTCCCGAACTTCGGGGAGTAAGCGTTTAAGCGACGGGTAGAAACGCGCCGCTCGTCTTATCCAAGATCGATAGCGTTGCCGTTTCAAGGTCGAAATGCCAGCCGTGCGTCTCCAGGCGGCCGGCATCCACAGCTTCCTTGATCCACGGGAACGTCAGCAAGTTATCAAGCGAGACCTTCACCGCTTCGTGCTCGCAGCAGCGTTGCGCCGTCGCTGGCGTCGCCGTGGCCTCGAGCGCGCGCTCGCGTGCCGGCTGCGCGATCTGCATCCAGGCCGCCACGAAATCGCCAGCCTGAGGCTGTTCCATAAGCGCTTTGATGCCGCCACACTTAGCGTGGCCCATGACAATCAGGTGTTCTACCTGCAGGCTTCTGACCGCGAATTCCAAGGCTGCGCTAGTGCCGTGAGCATGACCGTCGGCGTCGAAGGGCGGCACCAAATTGGCGACGTTCCGCACGATGAACATTTCGCCCGGCCCCACGCCGAATTCCAGCGTGGGATCAATGCGTGAGTCCGAGCAGGCGATCATCATGGCTTTGGGCG
>CAITZE010000374.1 GCA_903896775.1 uncultured bacterium | reverse complement strand
CCACTTCTGCGTATAGGCACCCACGACCATGAGCACAGCTCAGGTTGCAAATTCGGGGATCGTCGGCGGCACGGCGCGTATTTCGCAGTCGCGCAGCGCCGTGGCCTCGTCTATGCAATTCGTGGATCCGTTATCGGGCGCTTATGCGCCGCCTGCACGCGATCAGGCCCACGGCTTTGACGACGATCAGGACAGCTTTGAGCCGCAGCGCCGGCGGCGGCGTCAATCAGGTCAATTTCAGGATCGGGTCGTCAGTTTCGGTGGGGTATTGGTTTCCCGCGAAGTCGGTACCACGATCATGCAGGCTCAGGCCGCGAGTTCGGCCCGTACAGCGGCCCCCTTAGCCTCAGAAGCGGAACGCGGCGTTGCGATCTATGAGTTCAATCAGGCTCTCATGGGCACCGCGGAAATTTCCACCGACGTGGGCTTATCGCGCTGATTTTTCGGCCAGCTTATTTTTATGTGATCGGATTGTGGGACTGAAGCGAGATGCGTCCGACGGCCGTTGAATCAAGCTTCGAGGTTGCCTGTTGGTTTCTTGATCGAGCTACCGACGACGGCGAATACCTTCAGCCACAGAAACTGCATCGACTCATGTTCTTGGCGCAGGCTTACTTTGGGGTTTTGCAAGGTAGCGCCAAACTGATGCCGGCGACCTTCATCGCCATGGATGAAGGCCCCATCGAACCGACCGTGTTCCGAGCCTTTGCCCGCGGCCGTCCCGCCATCGACTTAAAGCCTATCGATGAATTGCCGCGTCATATTCTGGATAGCGTGTGGCGTCAGTTCGGCGCGCACTCGGCCGAGCATCTCAATAAACTCATCAAGCGCCATCCGCCTTATGCAGATGCTTACGCCGCAGCTCCGGGCGCTGAGATCATGTTCGAAGGCATGGTGGATTTTTATGGCACGCAGGGGCTGGCACGCCGTCCCAGCACGGGCGTTTTGAATGATGCGCCGGCACCTGGTAAGGTTCTACGGCCCAAGGTCTTGCGGAATCATAACGGCAAGCCTGTGAGCGCCAACCGTTGGATGCCAAAGCGCGCCGAATGACATCACGTCTGCCAGCCCTGAATTCACCAGTCTTCCGCCGCGTCTTTTTGATCGTGGGCTTGATGCTGGTGCTCGCGCCAGCAGCCTGCGTGTCGTTGCGCAAAGGGCCGTCCGACTCTGTCCAAGCTTTACAGCCTCATGAACCCTTCGATGCTAGAAAGGCGCAAAGCTTGGCGACGTCGCCGCTTACGATTCAAAGCGGCAGCCATGTGCATCACTTCACGGTCGAAGTCGCAAGTACGGAAAAAGAGCGCGAGATCGGCCTCATGCACCGGAACGCGCTCGCCTCCGATCACGGTATGATTTTCGATTTTCATGACGAGCAGTCCGTACAGTTCTGGATGCGTAATACCTTCATCCCGCTGGACATGGTTTTTATTCGCTCTTCGGGTGAGATTGTCTTCGTCGCTCATAACGCGACGCCCCATTCAGATGCACCTGTTGGTCCGGCTCAGCCCGTACAGGCTGTGCTGGAACTAGCGGGCGGCACCGCCGAGCAATTGGGCATTAAGCCTGGCGATATCGTGCAGCACGCGATCTTTGGGAAGCCCGCGCAGCCTTAACGCTTGCGCGCGAGCGTCAAGCCATCGCCGATGGGCAGCATGCTCATGGTGACGCGCTCATCGCCTACGATTTTCTGGTTGAGCGCGCGCAACGCTTTGGTGTCTTCGGTCGTGTCTTTGAGATCGATCACGCGACCACTCCAAAGCACATTGTCGATAGCGATCAAGCCGCCGCCGCGCAATAACTTCAAAGCATATTCGTAATACGTGTCGTAACCGGTCTTGTCGGCGTCGATAAAAGCGAAGTCGTAGGAGCCATTTTCGCCGGCCGCAATCATCGCTTTGAGGCTATCGGCCGCTGGCGCGAGACGCAGGTCGATACGATCAGCAATGCCCGCTTTCGCCCAGTGCCGACGTGCAATAGAGGTAAATTCCTCGCTGACATCGAGTGCTACCACACGGCCGGCCGGGCCCATGGCTTTGGCGACACACATGGCGCTGTAGCCCGTAAAAGTCCCGACTTCAAAAGTCTTGCGCGCTCCAATCAACTCCATGAGGACCGACATAAACTGGCCTTGTTCCGGCGAGATTTGCATGCGCGCCATGGGGTGGGCAGCGGTTTCCTCCCGCAAAAGGCGCAACGCGTCATCCTCACGCATGCCGACTTTATGAACATAGGCCGCAAGGCCTTCACTCAGACCCAGTGTTTCGCGCGACATGAGGCATGCCTTTCTACGATAGAGCTACATTTGGTTCCGGCAGACGGGCCAGAACTCTAGAGCAATCGTGTATATTTGGCAGCGTGGATGCTGGCAATTGCGTTAAAGCTCTCTTTGTCCGTTGCGCGGTACCTTCAAAAAGTCTAGGTATTCCGCCGTCTCGGGGCCGTCGGAGCGTAGCTCAGCCTGGTAGAGCGCCAGCTTTGGGAGCTGGATGTCGGAGGTTCGAATCCT
>CAITZE010000373.1 GCA_903896775.1 uncultured bacterium | reverse complement strand
GTCTCGATCTGCGCCCGGAAATGATCGATTTCGCCCGCGACAAAGCCAAGCTGGATAAAGTCGACGCGCACTGGATTGCGGCCGATATGCGCGGCTTCTCGCTGCCGCACCCCGTCGATGCCATCATCACCATGTATGACAGCCTCGATTGCCTGTCAGAAAATGACGACATCGTCGATCACTTCCGCACCGTGGCCAAAAACTTGACGCCCGGCGGCATCTATCTGTTCGAACTGACTCATCCGCGCGATTGCTCCATGCACGGCTACGGCCATTTCATATATTCCGGCGAGCAAAACGGCACCAAAGTCGAGATCAAGTGGGCCGTAAACGATCCTAAGCATGACGCGTTCACTCAAGTCGCCGAAGTTGAAACCGTATTACGCGTCGTCGAAGACGGTAAGGAAATGCTGTATCGCGACAAGGCGCGCGAAAGATATCTCACGCCTCAGGAACTTGTTGCTCTTACAAAGCTCGCGGGTGGCTTGAAGGTCGTCGATTGTTATGGCGATTTTGTTCCTGGTTTGCGTATGGATAATTCACCAGCCTCACGCCGCATGATTTTCGTATTGCAGAAACAATCATAACATTATTTTTGTATTTTCATGGACGCACCCAGCGACAACAAGCCAACCGCTAACCACATGTCGCCCAAACTGACAGTACGCCTGTGCAGCGATAAACCGGGCCAGGGTGTATTCGCCGTCGAGCCGGTTGAGGTCGGCGAAGTTGTCGCTGTCTGGGGCGGGCGCATTGTGCCGGCCGAAGTGGCTGCCGCTCTACCGCCGCAAACACGCCGTTACGTGGTACAAGTTGAGGCCGATCAATATCTAGCGCCCATGGAGCGCATCGACCCTGCCGAATTGATCAACCACTGCTGCCAACCGAATTGCGGTCTTCAAGGCCAGATCACGCTCGTAGCCTTGCGCCGTATTCTACCGGGCGAAGAAATAACCTTTGATTACGCAGCCACCGATTCGAGCCCTTTCCTTGAGTTCGAATGCGCCTGCGTAAAGCAGCCGTGCCGCAATCGTGTTTGCGCCGACGACTGGCAGCGCGACGAAGTCCAGGCCGTAAATCACGGGCATTTCTCGCCTTATCTGCAGCGGCGCATAGACGCTGCTGCGGAAGCGAAGGGCGCGGCTTTAAGCTCAGTCCCCAAAACACACCGCCGCTAAGAGCGACAGAACATCAAGCTCGGCTTTGTGCTAGTGTCGCTCAGTAACATCAGCATTAGGACTGTCATGACATCCAGGTTTCCGCCGGGCTCAATTGTTTACGCCCGAGACGGGCGATCTTATACCGTCGAAGTCGTTGATGGCGGCACCGTTTATTGTACGGCGTCAAACGGCGTCGAGACGGAGTTTCCTGGACATAGCCTGTTGAGCGAAAGCGAATGGGCTGCGCAGTCCGACGGCCGGCGCGATGTTTCGTATAGCCGCCTTAAACAAGCCCGCGTTTATGCCGCATCGGGCGAAAAACTTGATCGAGGCGCCGCAGAAGATCTTTTGGCCAAGACCGAGCGGCTATCCCCTAGCCTGCTGGATTTCACGGCCTTCACAGTCGCGGAACAAATTCTGACCGAGAACGGCGATTATGATCTTGTGTCGGGACTTTCGATTATAAAAGCGCGTCAGATTTTCGACGAAGCTAAACCTGAAATTCGCGCACGTCTGCTTGCAAGCATTCTCGGCACGCGGGCTGATACGCTGTCGAGTGCCGTTAAGCTGGGGGACAACCTTCTTCGCGCTATGCTTGATAAAGGGTTGGAAGCGCACACGGTATCCTTTGAAGATTTTTTAGATCGCCCTCGTCGGTAATGTCGGGCGCTTTCGCTTTTATCGGCTCGCTTGAGCGCCGCCTCATCAAGATCGTTTTTATAACGCTTGTTATAACGCTTGGCGGATGCGATCGGAGCCCCAGCAACGACGTGCTGACCTCCGATCTCGCAACTTATATAGAAAAGAACTATGCGCCGGGTCTAATGGACATCGTCCATGTGGAGCGCACCGACCATCAGATCGTGCCTGACTTTTCTCGCGATCGTCGAACGGTGTCATTCGCCGCAGACCTCCGCCTTAAACGTGACTATGACTTCGGCACTTGGGATCAAAACAACGCCGCAACCCTTACACTTCTAATGGCTGCGCACGCGCAGGATATTCGAGGTGTTAAACCGAGCGGCAATAAGTCGGGCGATATGATTCATGTGCTCGGCACCGTTGCTTACGTTAAAACCGACGGTCAATGGCACCTTGAAGCTAACGCCTCTATGCCCGCGGAGTCTGAAACGAGGAACCATTTACAAGAACGATTGATATTGCTGAAGCAGCGGCAACACGTGACGGCGATGACGTTCCGAGCCCTCTTTGCGCCGATAAGTTCACCGCCCGCGAAAGATCTCAGCGCGACATTTGATAGAGCAGCTGCGCGCCTCACCCGACAAAACGGCGGCCTCGTCGTAGCCAGCGGACCAACCGGTCATGACAGTTGGAACGTCGTTGAGACTTTAACAACCACCGGAAGTTCGACTTCGCCGATTATCAATCTGGCAACGCACGGCGCTCGCGAAAATTTGCTGCTACTGCGTGACGGCGTCGTGACGGCTACAATTCTCGGCGCTGACGAAGCGGCCTTGGCTGCCAGAGGCGATGGGCCGTTCGAGCATGACGGAACATTTCCGGATTTGCGCGCGCTGGCCAGTTTGTTTCCCCAAGCGGTGCATGTGATTGTGATGGGTGCTAGTCCGATTGCATCGGTCGCCGATCTTTACGGCCACCGCGTAACGATTGCCGCGAGTGGCGCGGCCGCAAAGCTACAAGCAGGCGACATTCTACACGCGCATCGTGTTGCCCTCGACGCTCTTGCTGCTAGCTTAAATGAATTGCCCGTAGATGAGGCCTTTGCAGCTTTAAAGCGCGGTGAGTGTGACGCCGTCATTCTAACTGCGCCGCCGCCTTCAACTGCGCTGCACGATTTCGCCATCGCCAATGCGGTGAGGCTTTTACCCATGGACGCCGATGCCGTGGCTCTGCTGACAACGGGGAATTCAAACTACGTTGTCGTTACTGTTCCCACTCAAACCTATCCTGGACAGGCCCGCCCCGTGACGACCGTGGGCGTCGCTACACTTATGGTGTCTTCCGAATTGGTCCCGGCAAAGATATAAATTCCGTTTGCTACAAGAGCAT
>CAITZE010000372.1 GCA_903896775.1 uncultured bacterium | reverse complement strand
CGGATCGGGTGCTGGTGATGTCCGGCCGGCCCGGCCGCATTATCGAGGAACTGGTGATCCCGTTCGCGCGCCCGCGCGGCTTCGATCTCGCCGCCAATCCGGATTTCAACAAACTGGTGTCGCGCATCCGGGACCTGCTGGGGGCCACGATCGATGTCTAATATCGCCAAACGCAGGCGCAAGCGCCTGAAGAACTTCGGCACCGACGCAATTTCGTTGCTTGCCAGTCTGGTCCTTGTCGTCGTTCTGTGGGAGGTGCTGGTCAACCTTTACCACATGCCGTCTTATGTGCTGCCGGCGCCGAAAGCGGTGGTTGCCGCGCTTATCGATGGTTTGTGGCAGTCGCCGACCAACAGGGCGGGCTTCTGGTATCATCTCGCTGACACGCTGACCGCGACGCTCAGCGGTTTTGTTATTGGCGGTTTGCTTGGCCTCGCGCTCGCTGCCGCAATGGCCGAGTTTCGCATCGTCGAGCGGATGCTGTTTCCCTATGTCGCCGCCATTCAGAGCCTGCCCAAGGTGGCGATTGCCCCTCTCTACATCATCTGGTTCGGCTATCAAATCGAGTCGAAGATCGCGATGTCGGTGACGCTCGCGCTGTTTCCGGTGTTGCTCAACACGCTGCAAGGGCTGTTATCTGTCGATCGCGACCGTCTCGATCTCATGAGTTCTCTCAAGGCCAGCCGTTGGCAGAAATTCTGGTTGATCAAGTTGCCGACGAGCTTGCCGATGATTTTTGCCGGCCTCAATCTCGGCATCGTATATGCTTTGCTCGGCGCCCTTGTCGCGGAGTTTATCGGCGCGCAACGCGGTATGGGCGTGATGGTGTTGCAGCTTCAGTCGGTCAACGACACCGCGGGCGTCTTCGCCGTGCTCGTCGTTTTGGCGGTCGTCGGATACGTATTGATTGCCGCCGTTCGCATGGTTCAGGCGCGCATTGTTTTCTGGTCGAGTACGGCCCGCAAACCTACGCTTTAGTTCGTGAAAAATAGTCCAATGCAGAAGAGCTCAGCTCAAAAACAATGATCAAGGGAGGCTAAAATGGAGTTTACACGTCGCGTCATCGTTGCCGGGATGGCCGTGGCCGCATTGGCCTGCACGGGCTTGGCCGCTCACACTCAGGAATTGCAGAAGTTGAAGCTGGGCTTCGGCACCAAGGTCGTCTCGCCGATGATTGCCAATATCCTGATCCCGGAATTTCTCGGCTACTACAAGGAAGAAGGCCTGACGTTTGAATTCCTGCCGCTGGGGCCGAACTCGGTGGTGTTGGAGCAGATTGCATCGAAGCGCATCGACTTCGCGACCGCCGTCCCTTCGGTGCAGTTGCCGATCGTCGCGCGCGGCGAGAAATTGCCGACGGTGAACTTCTTTGAATTCACCTATCCTTTCAAATATGCGCTCGCGGTCGGCCTCGACAGCAAGATCAGCTCTTTCGCCGATCTCAAGGGCAAGACGGTCGGTGTCAGTTCGTTCGGCCTAACCGATTTCGCGGTACTGAAACAGATACTCGCGCGCAACAACATCGATCCGAACAAGGATCTCAATCTTCTCGCTGTCGGTGAGGGCGTGCCCGGCGGGCAGGCTTTGCAACGCGGCGCTATCGACGCCCTGTTCAATTACGACACCCAATTCGGCCAGATCGAGGCGGTCGGCATCAAGCTTCGTTACGTTGACCTGCCGCCCAATGTGCCGAACATCGGTGGTCTCTACATCACCGCTCGGCCGGAAACGCTCAAGGAGAATCGTAAATGGGCCGTTGGCGTCGGTCGGGCCGTGGCCAAGGCGCAGGTCTTCATTCGCGAAAATCCGCGCGCGGCCGCTTATGCGTTCTTGCAGATGTTCCCGGAGGCGGCGCCAAAGGCG
>CAITZE010000371.1 GCA_903896775.1 uncultured bacterium | reverse complement strand
GTACCGCAAGCGCATACCTCCCATGTCGAGCACCGAGCGCGAAGCCATCGAGGCCGGCACGGTGTGGTGGGATGCCGCGCTGTTTACCGGCGATCCCGACTGGACGATTTTGCTGCGCGCACCCAAAGCCGCGCTGTCTGCCGAAGAGCAGGCCTTTGTCGACGGTCCGGTGGAAACGCTCTGCGGCATGCTGGACGACTGGCGCATCGAAAACGATTGGCACGACCTGCCGCCGGAAGTCTGGGCTTTCATCAAAGCAAACCGCTTCTTCGGCATGATCATCCCCAAGCAATATGGGGGCTTGGGCTTTTCGGCCCAGGCGCACTCGGCCGTTGTCAGCAAAATCTCGACCCGCAGCATCACCGCTGCCGTGACGGTGATGGTTCCCAACTCTCTCGGCCCGGCAGAATTGCTCCTGCATTACGGCACCGATACGCAAAAGGATTACTACCTGCCGCGCTTGGCCAAGGGCGAGGAGATTCCCTGCTTCGCGCTCACTGGCCCAGAGGTTGGCTCCGATGCCGCAGGCATGCCCGATGTTGGAATCATTTGCCGCGGCATGTTTGAGGGCCGCGAGGTGCTGGGCATGCGTGTCACCTGGCATAAGCGCTACATCACCTTGGGCCCCGTTGCGACGGTGATGGGGTTGGCGTTCCGTGCAAAAGACCCGGACCATCTGCTCGGCGACAAAGAGGAATTGGGGATCACCGTCGCTTTGCTTCCTACGAACACGCCGGGCGTGAAAATCGGACGGCGTCATTTACCGGCGCACCAGGCTTTTCAGAACGGACCTAACAGCGGCGACAACGTATTCATTCCCATGGAACAACTGGTCGGCGGACAGTCGCGCATCGGTCATGGCTGGCGCATGTTGGTGGAGTGTTTAGCCGCTGGCCGCGGCATTTCGCTGCCCGCACTTTCGGCCGGGGGCATGAAGTTCGGCGCGCGCACCACCGGCGCATACGCACGTATCCGTAAACAGTTCGGCCTGCCGGTCGGAAAGTTCGAGGGCGTACAGGAAGGCTTGGCGCGTATCGGCGGTCTTGCTTACCTCATGGAGTCCATGCGCCGCCTGACGGCCGTGGCGATCGATATCGGCGAGAAGCCCTCGGTGCTGACGGCCATCGCCAAATATCACGCCACCGAGATGATGCGGAAAGTGATCAACGACGCCATGGATATTCACGGCGGCAAAGGGATCATTGGCGGCCCGAGCAACTATCTCGCCAATATTTACCACGCCATGCCGGTGAGCATCACCGTCGAGGGCGCCAACATCCTGACGCGCAGCCTGATCATCTTCGGCCAGGGCGCAATCCGCTGTCATCCTTACTTGTATAAAGAAATGACGGCCGCGAATAATCCAGACAAGGAACAAGGCCTTGATGATTTCGATGATTTGATCTGGCGCCACGCCGGACACATGGTCGGCCTAACCTTACGATCCTTCTTCCACAATTTGACCGGTGGATTATTTTTCCATGCGCCGCGCGTAGGAAAGACAAGCTGGATTTACCGCCAATTGGGACGGGCCAGTGTTTCTTTCGCCTATGTCGCTGAAGTCGCCATGGTGCTTCTCGGTGGGGAGTTGAAACGCAAAGAAAGTCTCTCGGGGCGACTGGGCGATGCTTTGTCGCATATGTATATTCTCAGTGCCGCGTTGAAACGCTTCGAGGATGAAGGCCGCCCCGAAGCCGACTTGCCCTTGCTGACGTGGGGCGCACATCACAGCCTTTATGAAATTCAGAATGCGCTCGATGGCGTCCTGGCGAATTTTCCTTATCCGCCGCTGGGCTGGTTGATGCGCATTATCGTGTTTCCGTTAGGCCG
>CAITZE010000370.1 GCA_903896775.1 uncultured bacterium | reverse complement strand
TGCCGCAACCCGAAGGCCCCATGATGGCGAGGAACTCGCGGTCCGGTATCTCAAGGGAAATACTGTCCAGGGCTTGCGTCTGTACCTCGGTGGTGCGGTAGACCTTCGCGATATTCTCCAGCTTCAACATGACTCCCCCTCACTGCGAAACAATAATGCGGTCGATGCGCTCATATCCTGTGTAGTCGGACGTAATGACCTTCTCGCCGGGTTCTAGCCCGCCGACGATCTCAACCTGCTCGCTATTGCGGCGGCCAACCTTGATGCGACGCCGCTCGGCGCTGCTGCCATTTTTATCCAGCACAAAAATCCAATCACCGCCGGTCCGCTCGAGAAATGCGCCGGCCGGAATCACCACAGCAGGCTGATCGCCGCCAAGTGACAACCGTCCCTGTCCCGCTTGACCGGGCACGAGATTGGCTGGGTCCGCGCCATCGAAGGACAGATCTACGGTAAAGCGCCCGTCCTTCACTTGCGGGTAGACACGCGTGATATGAGATTTGGTAGATTCCGAATTAATTTCCATGTCGGCGTTCTGCCCCACACGGACCCGCGCGAGGTAAAACTCGTCCACGTCAGCCGAAAGCTTATACCCGGTGTCAGGCGTGATTTCGGCTAAACGTTGGCCGGGATTTCGGTTCTCGCCGATTTTGAGATCAATAGCGGTCACGCGTCCTGCAGCGGGTGTGCGGACAATCAGGTTGTCGAGTTTGCTGCGCACGATCTCAAGGTTCTGGCCCGATTGTCGTAGCTGATCGTGAATCGCCGGCAGCAGCCGCGCACGTAACTCGGCTTGGCGTTGATTGCTGTCAACCTGAGTGGGGCGCAATCCGCGGTAATAAGCTAACTCGTCGGCTACGGTGTCGTGCAACTCGGCCGATTCAAAGCCTTTGCCGACCAGCACCGTGCGGCGCGCATCAGATTTACTCAGGCGGACAATATTGTAGTCGATGTCCGCCAAAGCCCGCGTGTTCGTGATGTTGTTTTGCTCCAGCGCGATCTCGTTCTGCTGAAGCTGGGAGATGGCTTGGTTGAGCTGGGATTCTTGCTGAATAACCTGCAGCTGCAAATTGGTATTGCCGAACTCGATGACTTCTTGTCCGGCGGCAACAATTTCACCCGGTTCCACCAGAACCTTCTCAACTCGACCGCCCTCAATGGCATCGAGATAAATTGTATCGCGCGGCACGACTTTGGCCCGCAGCGGAATCAGATCGTGGAATACACCTTGCTCGACGGGGGCAATCGTCAGCTGCGCCGCCGGCACCCGCACGCTGCGTAGACTGTCGCCAAAGATCAGCGCGATCGCCGTCAGGATAAATAGGATGGCGCCGCCGATAACGAAGGCCACCCGCGCGCCTAAGGGCCACTTCTGCCAGAATCGCTGCTCAACCGGGGTATCCATCCCAGCGCCGGTGGTCTCGGCGAGCTTAAGTTGAGCGACGGCCATAGCGCCTCCCGGCAGCGGTGTCCTTTAGCGGGGTTTGACGAACTTCTTCATTTTCCCAGCGATGGTCTGCAACTGCGCCGGTTCAATCAGCGCTGCCTTGACCATGCCGACGAGCACGTCTTCCATCGAACCGCCGCAGAAGCGGTCGACGATGCCCTTGACCTGCTGCACGGCGATTTGCTCGCGCGTTTCGGTGGCGTAGTACATGAACGCGCCATGTTCGACTTTGTGTTTGAAGTAGCCCTTCTCCTCCAGACGGCGCAGCACCGTGCGGATCGTGGGATCTTTCAGAGGACGGGGTAAAAGCTTGCGCACCGCAGCGGCCGTCATCGGGCCATGGGTCCAGATAAGATTGGCGATTTCGTGTTCGAGGTCGCCGAGAGGAGGAAGCGTTTTTGTCATGTTACACCTTGTCACATGTGACTGGTTGTAACATAGCATAATGTCATGAGCAAGCCCAGGCTGGACCGGAATCACCTTATATATGTATCGGGCTTAGCTCTTTGCAGGCCGCAAGCGGTCCAGCCGCAGCCGGTGCCGCTGATCGGTCAGGCGATAGGCCCCAGCCATAACCGCCGTAACCGCCCCGATCCCGGTGCCGCCGGCGATGAGAAACATAATCAGAATCTGATAGCGCACGGCCTCGACTGGGCTCACACCGCCCAAAATCTGGCCCGTCATCATGCCAGGCAACGCGACAATGCCCGTGACCGACATGCTGTTGATGATGGGCATCAGCGCGCTGCGCAAGGCTTGGCGGATCACCGGGCCCATGGCTTCACGGCGGGTCGCGCCAAGCATGAGCTGGGCTTCCACCGCACCGCGCCGCTGCATCGCGCCCGCCGTCAGCCCTTGAATGCCAAGCGCAATGCCGGTCATGCCGTTGCCGAGGATCATACCCAGCAGTGGAATTGCGTATTTAGGATCGTACCATGGATCTGGGCGCAGTGCTGCAGTCAGTCCGAAAATCGTGACCAGCAGCGAGCCCGTCATCATGCTGACGGTACCCAAGCCATACGACCAAAGGCCTGTGAAAGACCGCTCCTGCCGGGCGGCGATCTCACGGCCCGCGAACAGCACCATGCCGAGTGCGGCAACCATGGTCCACAGCGGCGACATCACAGAGAACAGCGCCGTGAGAACAAGGCCCATCAACGAAAGCTGCACCACCATGCGCAACGCAGCGATCAGCATCTGACGATGAATATGAAGCTCGAGTGCCAGCGACAGGCCTGCATTCACAAGCACGAAGATGCTTGCAAGCGCAAGATCCCAAGGGGTGAGCGTGATGTAGCTATTCATAGCTGTGCTGCCTCGTGCACGGCTCCGCCTTCGACCAACAGGAAGCGGCTCGCAACACGTGCTGCTTGGGCCGTATCGTGCGTTACCCAAAGTGCCGCGGCCCCCTGTGCTATGCGGTCCAGAAGAACGGCCTCAACAGCAGCGGTGGTTTCGTCGTCGAGCGCCCCCGTCGGCTCGTCGAGCAAAAGCACTTTGGGTTGGGTCGCCAATGCCCGCGCCAAGGCTAAGCGCGCGAGTTCGCCGGTCGAGCATCGCGCGACCGGCCAAGCCGCCGCATCTTCCGGAATTTTAAAATGTGCAAGCAGCGGCGCAGCAGCCGACCAGTTTTGGAAATGATCGCCGACCGTGTCAGCCCACCAGCCCGATACGGCGGGAACATAGCTCACCTGCCGCCGCCAGGACGGCGCCGGAATACTCACGCGGTTGACGCCGTCCAGGCTCACGTTCCCTTCACAGGGATCAAGATCGGCAATGGCGCGTAGCAATAGCGTTTTACCGGCTCCTGACGGGCCGCGCACGGCAATGCAAGCGCCGGATGGCAGCGCAAACGAAACCGGCATAAGTCCCGGACGGTGCAGACCTGCGATATCCAACATTGTTTTCACTTTAGTTTCTCAAACCGATCCGGAAGATACCCACTCCCGGCGGCCCCGTCTCCGCTCTTTCGAGCAAACAGCGCATTCGGATGTGGAGGATGTCCCCGCCTTACAGGTAAGATCGCCTCCTCAGCCGAGCCTTGGGGGGAACATGCTGACAGTTGCAAAGCACGTCATTGGCGCCTTCGCTCTTATCGCGGGGTTATATGGAAGCAACACGGCTGTTTTCACCTTCCCCGCACGAGCTGAAGATGCAGTCCAGCCTTATAAGTTGATGTCAGACTGGGGCCAGCTGCCCGACGGCCGAGAATGGGGTCCAACGTCAGGCGTCGCGATGGACCGGGACGGCATGAATGTCTGGGCCCTGGATAGATGCGGCACCGGCTCTTGCGCGAACTCTCAGCTCGATCCAATCGTAGAATTTGATTCCTCTGGCAAAGCCATCAAGCACTTCGGCGCCGGGCTAATCGTCTTCACGCGCGCAAATTTGGAAATTGTCTTCTTCGTATACATATGAGCCCCTCCCGAAGCATTTTGACCTGCTACGTCGCCAGCCACCGCACAGGCCTAGAGAGCCCCTGCCCCACAGATTGGCGAAACGAACCGACGTTTACGTAACTTTAGGTCGTAAAATTCTGTAACATCTTTGCCGTTTGTGGAGTTAGGGCAAACCCCACTTGGACTCATAGGCAAAAGCTATGTCCCAGGCACTTAAGGAGTGACGCGCCCCGTCCCCTGCCCGTCAGGTTACGACGTTGGGGACTGGGGCTTCGTGTTCGCGCGCAGATTCGGGAGAACGCGGTCCGCGTTTGAGTTCGGCATGGAGGACGTCCATGTCGATCTGATTGTCCCAACGAGCCACGGCCATGGTAGCAACACCGTTGCCAATCAGATTGATAAGACCACGGCACTCGCTCATGAAGCGGTCGACCCCAACCAGCAACGCCATGGAGGCGATGGGTAGATCGTGGATCACGCCGAGAGTGGCAGCGAGCGTGATGAACCCGCCGCCGGCCACGGCTGCCGCCCCTTTGGAGCTGATCATGGCGACACCCAGGATGCTGAGCTCCTGGCCCAGCGTCAGCGGCACGTTCATGGCTTGCGCCAAAAAGAGCACCGCAAGCGTGAGGTAGATATTGGTGCCGCAGAGATTGAAGCTGTAACCGGTAGGGATCACAAACCCGACGACTTGGCGGGCAGCCCCTAAGCGCTGCAGCTTCTCGATCATACCGGGCAGAGCAGGTTCCGAGGAGCTGGTGCCAAGGGCGATGAGGATCTCTTCGCGAATGTAGTTCAAAAACCGCAAGATCGAGAACCCGCACCAGGCGCAGATGGCGCCGTTCACCACGAAGACGAAAATGAACGAGGTGACGTAGAACGTTATGACGAGCGCGCCCAGTTGCACGAGCGAGCCGATGCCGTACTTGCCAATGGTGAAGGCAATAGCGCCAAAAGCGCCGACGGGGGCGACCCGCACGATCATGTGGATGAGGCCAAAGAAGACCTTGGTGACGGTATCGATGCTTTTGATGATCTGAACACGCAAGGTCGGAAGTCGTGCCACGACCACGCCGGTCATGACCGCAATGATCAGAGCTTGCAGGAGTTCGCCGGAAGAGAACGCGCCGACATAGGTGTCGGGAACGAGATGCAGAATGTAATCCAGCAGCCCCTGGTTCTGGGGTGCGGCTTTTACATATCCCTCAGCGATGCTGGGATCGAGCGTGGCGGCATCGACATTGAACCCAACGCCGGGATGGGCGACACGCCCGCAGATAAGGCCCAGCACTAGGGCGACGCTTGAGACCGCTTCAAAATAAAGCAGCGACTTAACGCCCAGACGCCCGACCGCCTTCATGTCGTGCATGGTCGCGATACCGCTGACTACTGTGCAGAAAATGAGCGGTGCGACGACGATTTTAATCAGCTTGATGAAAAGATCGCCGAGTGGCTTTAAGGCAACGCCGGCATCGGGCCAAAACGCACCGATGATGATCCCAAGGGCGATACCCAGCAAAACCTGGACGTACAAACTCTTCAAGTGCCGAAACATAACTGTAGCTCCCCCCGCGTTATCGCCCTGCCTTCCGGCAGGTATCTATATTACTTTACCAGCGCGTCCTTACCAGCGTGCCGTGGCCAGCATGGCGACGCGGCCCTGCTGATCCGTTATCCAGAGCGAGAGCGCCTCTCCATCATCGAGCGCATTCACCCTGATCTCGCCGCCGTCGAAGACCGGGGAGACCGCCCGAAATTCAAAGGATTTAGGCTGGTGTCCTTTAAGCTCGGTTGCCAGTTCCACCAAGAGAGTTGCCTGCAAGGGGCCATGAAATACCAATCCCGGATAGAGTTCCTCGCGTATGCAATATTCACGGTCATAGTGAATTCGATGGCCGTTGAAGGTCAGCGCCGAATAACGAAATAGCAGTACCGGATCGGCCAAAACAGCGCGGCTCCACTTCGCAACCGGACCAGAATCTTCGACGGGCTTGAACACCGTCGGTGCGATTTGGCGGTAAACGATGTCGTGGCGCTCCTTGAGAGTCAAACCTTCGTCGTTAAATATCTCGTGACGGACTGTAACAAAGCAAAGCCGGCCTGAACGGCCTTCTTTGAGCACGATGTCTTCAACACGCGAACAACGGCGCACAACATTGCCGATACGCAATGGCGATGAGAATAGGAGCTCACCGCCCGCCCACATCCGGCGCGGCAGAGGCACCGGCGGCAGAAAACCGCCGCGGTGCGGGTGCCCGTCTGGGCCGATCTCTGAGGCTTGCACGGCGGGCAGCGCGAGGCACCAGTGCACGGTCGAGGGCGCCGGCGCACCGATAGAAAGATCGCCTGCGGGCTGACCTAACGTCGCACGTAAGCGTTTGACCAGTTCCGGCGTTACAACGTCCTGCAGTTCTTCGGTGCGGCCGATCCACGACTGCAACTCGGAAACATTGATAGTCTCATCAGGCATTCGCGCTCTCTTTGTCTTGAATCAGTGCGTCCAAGCTTACCCGCGTGTCTTGACCCAGTGAAGGCACAGGGCCATAGGTGCGGTTCTGACCGGTTATAACCGCACCGGGCGCTGGGATGCGCGCGGGGCCAGCTTGTGTATCCACCTCAATGCGGCGCAAATGCGGATGGCGCGATAAAGCTGCCATGTCATTGACCTCGGCAAAAGCGATGTCGGCTTTGGTCAAAGCCGCTACGAGCTCATCGTGGGTCAACTTACCAAAAGCGCTTGAGACTAAGCCGTCGGTTTCGGCACGATGGCGCACACGCGCAACATTGGTAGAGAACTTGGGATCGGTTCCTAAGGCTGCATCGCCCAGCAGAGTTTGCGCGAACAGCCTCCATTCGCGATCGCTTTGGATCGAGATCAGGATCTCGTGGCCATCCTTGGACCGAAACACGCTGTAGGGTGCGATTGAGACATGGCCCAATCCGATACGATGCGGCGGCTTGCCGCCCTCTTGCTGCAACAACGGCACTGCCAGCCATTCGGCGATGACATCGAACATTGAAAGGCGAATGTCTGCGCCAACCCCTGTGCGCCCACGCGCGATCAGAGCCTCAAGCACAGCTGAATAAGCCGTCGCACCTGTGGAGATATCGACCAAGGAGACGCCGACGCGTGCCGGCGATTCCGGCCCGCCGGTGATGGAACACAGCCCTGACTCAGCTTGCACAAGCAAGTCGTATGCTTTGCGCGACGACAACGGCCCTTCATCGCCATAACCGCTGATCGAGCATGTAATCAGGCGCGGATGCTTCTCGCGCAGAGCTTTTGGTCCCAATCCCATCTTGTCGAGAGCACCTGGCTTGAGGTTCTGCACCACGACATCGGCTTTAGCGATCAGCGCCGCAAGCTCCGCACGCGCGTGACTTTGCGTGAGATCCAAGACCACCGACTTTTTGCCGCGATTGAGCCATACGAAGTAACTGCTCTCGCCTTTGACCACGTCGTCGTAGCCGCGCGCGAAGTCACCCTCAGGCCGCTCGATCTTGATCACCGTCGCGCCTGCATCCGCCAGGCGCATACTGCAAAAAGGCCCAGCAACCGCTTGCTCAATCGCAACAACCACAACCCCGGCAAGAGGCAAGGCCGTCTCTGTATTCATTTATGTCCCCAGGCCAAGTTTAAAAGCCGCCGCATAGACTTAGACGGTTAGCGAGACTACTCGCAAGCCTAAGCCGCTGACAGGTCTTTGGCGCCTTCGCACAAGATATCACGATCCCATAGGACAATCATGTGCAAGCGATAACGAATGCCTATGAAGCACCTGTCGTTGGAATTTTCAACATTCTCGTCAACTGAAGAAATCGAGCCCAATTTGGCTTCGACTTGGCAGCCACGCGGTTCATTGGTATGCACAATGGTTGCCATAGGTGCGAGGGCTAATGGACACCACAATTCTTCGTAGCTTTCTAATGATTGCTGAGTGCGGATCGATTACCGAGGCATCAAGCCGTTTGGGCATCGCACAACCTTCATTGAGCCAACAGCTCCTTCGCCTTGAAGACGAACTGGAGGCAAAACTATTCCGGCGTACGGCCAAAGGCGTGCGAACCACTGAAGCTGGCCGGATATTTGAAGAGCACGCCCGGAATATCCTGAAAGATATCGACCGCGCTAGACAGGACGTCAAAGGATCGTCCGACACTTTCAGTGGAGATGTGCGGGTGGCGCTACCGTCCTCCGTCAGTCACCTAATTGGTGTGCCGTTGATTCTGGCTGTCAAAGAAGCCTAACGTCCCGCTCGGGTAACGGTGCGATCCCCGCGAAAGCGGTTTCCGGCAAGCCGTCGCATTGCTCGACGTTAAAGACAGTGAAGCGTTTAAGAAACGGAATCGCGCTCGGGTCGTCTCCGGTCTTTTGCGCGCGTTCTAATTCACTCTTAGGAATAAATCGGTCGGCATAAAAAACGGTAGTTCCCTTTTCGCCCTTGCGGACGCAACCGCCTAAAGTGAGGGCTTGGCGGAAGGTGAGCCAATTTTGACCGTGAAACGATTTTTCAATCACGGCCCCCCATAAAATCAGAATGTTGATTCCTGAGTAACGGCGGGCGGTGGCGGCGTTCTTGGGGAGTCCCAAGTTCGCATTTGCTGCGCCCCAAGGCTGCACCCAGGGAAAGCGGCCCTGTTCCAGTTCCGAAATAATCCGGTCGGTGATTTCCTGATAAAGATTCCCGCGCTCTCCACGGACTCGCGGTGTGCTGTCTGAACGCATGTGCTGGCCTCCTGCTGCCCTTAAAAACCGCACCTGCCCCCGGAAGGGGGGTGGCGGCGAAAGAGCGACCGCAGAGGCCCGCCATTGAGGGAGGGATGGCACCCGCAGGGGCGTAACGAAGTGAAGCACCCGGAGCGGAGCGCAGGGTTGCCGCCCGACCGGGCGGGACTAGAAGGGAGCGCCGCCACCCCGCTTCCGCGGGGCAGGCAAAACAAACTCTCAGCCGCGCCGGCTAGGCGCGGATGGCCGTGGATCTGATTGGACGACTGTGGGGAAAGAGGAATGTTCACGCGCGAAAGCGCGTGTCCTTACTTGCTTACTTGCGCCAGGGGGCGACGCCCATTCGGGCCAAGACCCGCGCTTGAGGCGGGACTTGGTACACGAGCACCCGGCGGCCGGGGCCAAAGCCCCGGCCGGGCGCTACCGTTTCCCAAGAAATGGAAAGTTTCTGCAACGCTTCGTTGATTGTCTAATCGTTAATTCATAGACAAAATTGCACGTCAACATGCTGATGGTGCGATTATGAATGCACGCAAAATGACGGCGTTACTCGTTGGCCTGCTGGTTCTCCTAGCAGTCGGTATATTTTTTGTCGTTCCTCATGGAACGGGAGCGCCTACGGCGTCTCAGGTACTCGGCACTCAAGATCATCCGGTCGCCGTGCCATCGAAGAAAAAATTCTTGGGCAACGGCGACTTTTAACTCCGGGCATTAGCCTAAAATTTTACCGCGCGAATCTCCGCGCTCACATCTCTCGTGCCGTTGCACCCGCCCAATGAGTGGGGCTTCGTGCTGCCGGCGAACATGGCTCCGCAAAATATGCAATTGAGCGCGGTCATGATTCGATAGCTTCAGGGGTTGTGGCTCTTATTGAAAGTTGATCGTTGGGAAGCGTGCGTTGCAGACGTAAGCTGGCTTCTCCCCCTTGAAGCCATTCGTTCTGCTCCGCTGGGTCATGGAGAATGACCGGCATAGCTTTTTCATGTACTGGACGGACGATGTCGTTGGCATCGGTCGTCAGGAAGGCGAACAGGTGCCAATCGCGGTGTTCACGCACGCGACGTTTCGCGCCTGGTTGTTCCGCTAACCGTTCGCCGCTCCAAGGTCGCCAGATGCCGGCGAAACATGGGACATCCACATTGGGAACCATGAACCATGTGGAATTGCGGACAGGCTCTGCAAAAGCCGTGAAGGGAACGAGGCAGCGAAATTGTGGCTCAATGAGCCATTCGCGATTTACGTCCGTCCACCATTTGCTCTTGAGATTGCGAATATTGGTAATGACATCGGTTTTGCCCGTAATGGGCGGGAATCCCCACCGCGCCATCCGTAATTCCAGGGAGCCCGGCTGGGATACCAGAATCGGAGCGTCCTGGTCCGGATAGACGTTGGCCCGTGGTTCCAGGTTATCCGTGGCAGGGGTGGTGTGGAGTTCGCGCCGGAGCTTATAGGCTAAAGCTCTGATTTGGCTAATAGAACCCCGGATTTCGTAACGGTTACACATGACCCCAGCCCTAGCGGCTTGACGACTATGTTCTCTTTTTGTTCTAGTCCCCGCCCTCGTGGGGAATGAGAACAATGCGGCAAGCGCCAACTATCGAACGGCTGTATCTGGATTTCGACGGCTTTTTCGCCTCGGTCATGCAGCAAGCCATGCCGCATCTCCGCGGCAAGCCTGTCGGCGTGATCCCATTCGACACGTCGGCAGCTCACACGACGGTCGTTATCGCCTGTTCCAAGGAAGCGAAAGCCGCTGGTTGTGGGAACGTCATGCGCGTTCCCGACGCCAAAGCATTGTGCCCCGAACTCATCCTCGTCACCCAGCGGCCGGATCTGTTCCGACGCGCGCACAATGCGCTGCTGAACGAAATTGCATGTGAGATTCCCGTTGAGACGGTGAAGTCGATTGATGAGTTGAGTTGCATCCTCGACAAAACGACGATCGCGCAGCCAGAGGCATTGGCGCAGCGCATCAAAGACCGCATCCGTAGGAATATCGGCGAACAAATCACATGCTCTATCGGCTTTGCGGCCAACCGGCTGCTCGCAAAAATCGCTTGTAAGATCGACAAGCCCAACGGTGTCACGATCTGGCACCCCACGAATATGCCGGCGCCCTTACTACCGCTCCCGCTCGATGTGGTTCCTGGAATCGGAAAACGCATGGAGGAGCGTTTGCGCAACGCGGGCATCACCACAATGGAGGCGCTGTGGAATACCCAGCCCAAGCACCTTCGCGCATTGTGGGGAAACGTGAACGGCGAGCGCATGTGGTACGCGTTGCACGGTTACGACCTCTTTGCACTACCGACATCGCGCGGCATGTTCGGCCATGGACGCGTACTGCCACCGGGATGGCGTGACGCGACAAAAGCGGAAGAAATCTCGCGGCTTTTGCTCACGAAAGCCGCACGCCGTATGCGTCGCGACGGTTATTTCGCGCGCAAACTGTGGCTCTGGCTCGATATCCGCGACAGCGCGTGGTTCGGCATCGGCGAGTTACCGAGCGTTAAGGACGATCACGCCTGCCTTGATGGTCTCAAACGCCTTTGGCTACGTGCCCGCACAGAAATAGCGCCGCGGTCGGAGATTATCCGGGTTGGCGTGACCCTAGCTGAGCTATCAGCCGCCAATGAACGCCAACTCGATCTTCTTCTCAATGACGACGCGGACCGGCAGAAGTGCGAGCTAATTACTGACACAGTAGACAACCTCAATCGCAAATTCGGCAAACGCGTAGTTACGCTTGGACCTTGGACCCCGCCACCGGGCGGCTACGCCGGCGGCAAAATCGCATACAACCGTATTCCTTCCGCGGAGGACTTTTGGTGACCTGGCTTGAGGATATGCACCTCCGCGATCTGGATGACGGCGCGCTGCTTGAAGCGACGTGTATCCGATGTCTTTACATGTGGCTTCAAAGCCCCGTGCAACTTCTTATCAAAGTCGAACATCGCAATGTTCGACTGGATGAGGTGGCGAAGAATCTGGCCTGTCCGCGCCCGCATTGCCGCCATGTCGGCGTTCGACTTGCCTTGATTAAAGGCGAAGACACCAGTGGCTTCGTCGGTGGAATGCCCTAACAGAAACAGGAGATGGAAATGCTAAGTCCGCGTGAATGGGTGAATCAAATTGTTGCAAATTCGCAGCAAGAACCGATGACGACGG
>CAITZE010000369.1 GCA_903896775.1 uncultured bacterium | reverse complement strand
GTAGATCCCTTCTTGACGGTAAAGCGGCAAGTGATCGGCATATTTGCTGACGGCGACATGAGCCATCAGTCCCGGACCAGGCAGCCCCTTCTCGATCGGCTCGGGAAGCCGCGGCGCGATCACGACATTGGCCTGGCAGCACACGCAAGCATACTTGGGACGGACATGTTCAAGAACGATCAGCGACGCGGGAATGTATTCGAGTTGCTCGCGAACGTCTTCGCCCATCGGTTGACGAATGATACCGCAGTCAGGGCAAGCCCGCTCCTCAAGCGGAACGTCATGCACGATTCGCTTGCGAGGAAGATGCTTTGGCAAGGGCTTGCGGCCATGACCCGGAGTGGGGCGTTTGCCAGGCGTGGGTGTTGGGGCGGGCTCGGGTGTTGATTGCGGCTCGGAATTGGCGGCCTCGGCGATTTCTCGCGCGAAGAGCAACAGTTGACTGGGATCGAGCTTTTCGGACTTCCTGCCGTAGATTTGCCGAAGAAGTTGGTTGAGTTGGTGCTGAAGTTTTTCGCTGAGATGCGTCTTCTCGCGGAGCGTCGCCAGCAGCTCGCGGATGAGCCGGTGGGCCGTTTCGAGGTCTTCGGGCAGTGGAATGTCGGGGTCGATTTGCGTCATGCTATTTATACGGACGACGACCGTCAATGTGACGCATAATTCTCAATCGACGGTGATAAAATCGTGGCCGAATCAGACGGGTTGCGAAGCGGGCAGAACGAAGCGTGGGAGTCGGCGGGCACGGCTCAGATCGATCCCTTCGAGGACCGCGGCCATCTCGCCACGAGTGACCTCGACGCGACCGTCCTTGGCCTCGGGAAAGCGAAAGGTGCCTTTTTCCAAACGCTTGTACCAAAGTGCCAGGCCGTCGCGATCCCAGTAGAGGATCTTGATGCGATCACGGCGGCGATTCCGGAAGACGAAAAGGTGTCCCGAGAGCGGATCCTCGCGGATCACCTCGCGAACCACCCGGGCTAGTCCATCAAAGCCGTTGCGCATGTCGGCGGGTTCAACGGCGAGGAAGATACGCAGCGTGGAGGACAAGCTCAGCATGACCGAACCTCCAACGCCTCAACGACCCGCCTGAGGGTCTCGGCATCGAACCCCGCGGTCACGGCAATCCGCGGCCCGCTACGAAGCACAACCTCAATCGCCGGTGCTTTACTGGCCTTGGGTGCGTCGGTGGCCCGGTCTTCGCCCAGCACCGCGACCGGCAAGAATCGGTGAGTCTCCGCATGGGGAGTCTCCTGTGATCGCGCGGCTAGAATCCGCGCAACCCGCTCACGATAGGGTGACTTGTAGAGCCAATTGTTGAGCGCGCGGTCGGAGATGCCGCGCTGCCGACAAAACTCTTTCTGTGAAAGCCCACTGGCTTTCCATTCCATGACCAAGTCGGCCCAATACTCGTCGCGACTGCCAAGCTCCGCCATCAGAAACCCTCCCGGGGTGAATTGATGACGATAGCTTCGCGAATAACCCGCCGGCGAAGAAGAAGGGGTTTACCGGACGGTTACT
>CAITZE010000368.1 GCA_903896775.1 uncultured bacterium | reverse complement strand
CGGCGGCGCTTGGCACGGTCTCCACATATGCTCACAATCGCGGCCGTACTCATAATGGCGGCGATAGCTGTTGCCGGCTGTTCCAAATCCGATGACACCGCGCAAAAGGCTGCGGGTAACCCTGCCAATGCGACGTTGACCGCGGCGCAGAAGCAAAACATCCATATCTATACTGTTGCGCCGTCTAAGTTTCATAAAGTGATCGATACTTCGGGCGCGGTGGATTTCGACAATGATCAGGCCACCAGCGTCCTGGCACCTTTCTCAGGCCCGGTTTCGCGATTGCTGGTTTCTCCTGGCGACAAGGTCAAATCCGGCGATGCGCTAGCGACGGTAGAATCCCCCGATTTTGCGACGGCTATCAGTACTTATCGCAAAGCCATATCGAGCGCCCAGACCCTGCGCCGTCTCGCCGATTTGGACAAAGATCTTATCGAACACCAAGGCGTTTCCCGGCGTGAACAGGAACAAGCAGAAAGCGATGCGCTCGGCGCGGAAGCTGACCGTGATGCTGCGTTGCAGGCGCTTGTGGGAATGAATATCGATCCGCAAACGATTAAAGATATTCAGCAAGGCCGTCCTGCGGCCCATACGTCAGGCATGATTCGCTCACCCATCGCCGGTACGGTGGTTGAGCGGCTGATTACGGCTGGTGAATTGCTGCAAGCTGGAACCACACCGTGCTTCACCATCGCCAATCTTTCGCGCGTATGGGTCATGGCTCAGGTCTTTGGTGCTGACGTCGGGTCTGTAGCCGATGGCGATACGGCCGTTGTAGACACGGGCACGGGCTCGAAAAGCCTCTCCGGAACCGTAGACAATGTTGCGGCCCTTGTGGATCCTAATACCCGGTCGGTGGCTGTGCGCGTTGCGGTCGACAATCCCGGCGGCGTTTTAAAGAAACAAATGTATGTCCACGTCAGGCTCCAGGCTCGAGAGGAAAGCACGGGTTTCCTCATCCCGGTTTCGGCGATTTTGCGGGATGATGAAAATATGCCGTTTGTTTATGTCTCTCAGGCTGACGGTAGTTTCGCGCGTCAACACGTGACGCTCGGGTATCGGTCCGGCGATCAATACGATATTTCCGAAGGCGTTAAAGCCGGCGACCAGATTGTCGTCGACGGCGGCCTCTTCGTTCAGTTCATGCAAGACCAATGAGCGACCAATCTCCTCAGGCTTCGGTTATGAACCGGATCGTGGCATCGTCGTTGCGGCAAAGCTTCCTTGTCGTGATTACGATGCTGGTTCTTGTTGTTGCGGGAACGCGTGCGCTGGACCGTTTGCCGGTGGACGCTTACCCCGATCTTTCTCCACCCATGGTCGAAATTATCACGCAGTGGGATGGACACGCTGCCGAGGAAGTGGAGCGCCTGATCACGGTGCCAGTCGAGCTGGGAATGAATGGCATTCCCATGACGACGATCAACCGTTCGGTTTCACTCTATGGGTTGTCCGACGTCGTCCTGACCTTCGAAGACAGCACGGATCGCAACTTTGCCCGTCAGGAAGTCTTCAACCGCATGGCGGATATCGATCTGCCCGATGGTGTAACGCCGTCAGTGTCGCCTCTGACGTCGCCGTCCGGGCTGATTTATCGCTACGTATTGCAAAGCTCCGACCGTTCGCCGACAGAACTCAAGACCTTTGAAGATTGGGTTGTAGAACCTCAATACAGATCGGTTGCGGGCGTCGCGGATGATTCCGGTTTCGGCGGCGGGTCGATGCAGTACCAGGTCTTATTCGACCCCGTGAAGGTCGCGGCCGTCGGTCTGACGGTGAAGCAGGTCGAAGATGCTTTGGCGGCTAACAACAGCAACGCAGGCGGCGGCTTCTACACCCAAGGTGCTCAATTCTATTACGTGCGCGGCAAAGGCCGTCTCACCACGTTAGAAGACATTGGCAATGTCGTGCTTTCTCAGAACAACGGCACGCCTGTCTTGGTCAAAGACATCGGCCGTGTCGTTACCGGCATCGCGCCGCGTTTGGGCGAGTTCGGTTATGAGAAACAGGATGACGCAGTCGAAGGCGTCATCTTCCTCAGAACTGGCGAAAAAACACAGGACGTTCTGAAGCGCGTTGAGGCAAAAACCAAAGAGCTCAACGAGGAAATTCTCCCGAAAGACGTCAAGGTCGTTCCCTACTATGATCGCATCGACTTGATCAAGCTGACGACCGAAACCGTCGAGCGCAATTTGCTGCAGGGCATTTTGCTTGTTGTCGTGATCCTGGTGTTCTTCCTCTACGATCTCCGCGCCGGCTTGATCGTCGCAGCCACCATTCCCTTAGCACTTCTATTTGCTTTCATATGCCTCGACATCCAAAAGGCTTCGGCCAACCTGCTTTCCATTGGCGCTGTGGATTTTGGCATCTTGGTGGACGGCGCGGTGGTGATGGTCGAGAACATCTACCGCCAGGTCGCACTGCGTCGTGGCGAGCACTTGAATATCATTGAAGTTGTCCGCGACGCGGCGTCTGAGGTCGATCGCCCGCTGTTTTATGCCGTCGCGGTTATTGTGGTGAGCTTCTTGCCGATCTATGTGCTCGCAGGGCCGTCAGGCACGCTCTTTAAGCCCATGGCGGACACAATGGTATTTGCACTTGTTGGTTCGCTTGCCGTAACGCTGACGCTGCTTCCAGTGTTGTGCGCTTGGTTTATGCGTCGCGGCGTTGAGGAGCGTCGCAATGCGGCCTTCGAAAAAGTCAAAACCAGCTACACGAAATGGCTCGATTATTGCCTCGCACGGCCGTGGCAAACGACCGGGGCATCAGCAGCGGTCTTGCTCGGCTCATTATTGCTGATTCCATTCATCGGTGCGGAGTTCATGCCGCACCTGGATG
>CAITZE010000367.1 GCA_903896775.1 uncultured bacterium | reverse complement strand
CTGGGATGCGAATGTCAAATCCGCTCCACTAGCCGTTCTCACGTAGCACTTCGCCTGCGAGATAAAGCGAGCCGCAAATCAATACGCGCGCGCGGCCTTGCGCTGAAGCTGCAACGCGCTTGAGTGCAGCCGTGAAATTCTCAGCCACATGCACATCGGAAAATCCGACTCGCGTTGCCGCTGCCGCGAGATCACTCGCGGGTAACGCGGCATCACTTGAGGGAATGGGTACAGCCGTGAAACTGGCTGCGCGCGGTGCCAGCGGCCGCAAATAATCGTCCGCGACTTTGGTCGAGAGCATGCCGCAGATGAGATGCAAGGGCGCATCGGCCCAAATATCTTCCGCGAGCGCCGCCACCGCCGCCCCGCCACCGGCATTATGTCCACCGTCCAGCCACAACTCCCAGCCTTGCGGCAGCAAGCTCATCAGTGGGCCTTGCTTAAGGCGTTGCGCACGCGCCGGCCATTCGACATTGCGCATGCCGCTGCGGAGCGCGAAAGCCGGAATGGCAAAGGGCGATTGATCGAGTGCTGCGAGCGCGAGCCCAGCGTTGTCGATTTGGTGCCGTCCCGGCAGCGAAGGCACAGGCGCTTTCCAGCTGTTGTGCTCACCGGTGAACGCGACCCCTCCCATACCGTCGGCTTCCACGCGCCAGGTTTCATTTTGAGTCTTCAACGGCGCGCCGATCTCAGCCGCTGCGGCGGCGATCACGGCTGCCGCCTCGGGCGATTGCGCGACCGAGACGCAAGGGACACCCACTTTCATAATGGCGGCTTTTTCGCCCGCAATGAGCGCCAGCGTGTCGCCCAGATACTGCATGTGATCCATGGAGATGGAGCTGAGCGCCGTCACCGCCGGCTTGGCGATGACATTGGTGGCATCGAAGCGTCCGCCAAGGCCGGTCTCCAGCAGCACGACATCCGCTGGAATTTGCGCGAAGGCGAGGAACGCTACCGCCGTCGTCACTTCGAAAAAGGTGATGGGGTTGCCGGCATTGGCGGCTTCAACATGCTCAAGCATCGCGAGCAGGAGTGCTTCGTCGATGAGCGACCCCACGAGCCGAATGCGTTCGGCGAAGCGCACGAGATGAGGCGATGTATAAACATGCACACGGTAACCGGCGGCTTCTAACACAGCCCGCATGATCGCGACTGTGGAACCTTTGCCGTTGGTGCCGGCGACATGGATCACCGGCGGCAGGCGCAAATGCGGATCGCCGAGATCGGCCAGAAGCCGATGCATGCGGCCCAGCGAAAGATCGATCAGCTTCGGATAAAGACCGGTCAGACGCGCGAGCGCGGCGTCGACCTGGGCTTGAATTTCAGACACGAGGGTACTTTTATTCCGCCGGCGTGCCGTCCGGGTCGTAATTCATATCCGGCACAGTCGGGTCCGGCGGCATCAGACGCGAGGAGCTTTCGCGCTCTTTCATTTTGCGGCGGCGTGTGGCCGACACGAGGGTGACCACACCGGTGGCGGGATTGGTGTGCAGCAGCAAGCCCAGAAGCTGCACCAGCTTCGCACGCAACTCGAGGCGCGGGATGACCATAACCACCATACCGTGTAGCATCAGGTATTCCGCGCGCAGGAAACCTACGGGCAATATATCACGAATGGTATGCTCGATGACACGTGCGCCGGCAAAGCCAATGATCGCGCCAGGTTCGGCGATGGCAACATCGCCCAGCATGGCGAAGGATGCCGTGACGCCGCCGGTGGTGGGATCGGTGAGCACGGTGATATAGGGAAGTCCCTTCTCGCGCACTTTCGTGACAGCGACAGTCGTGCGTGCGAGCTGCATCAGCGAGAGAATGCCTTCCTGCATACGCGCGCCGCCCGAGGATGGGATGATGATCAGCGGTGTCTCTTGCAGCATCGCGAGTTCGGCGGCGGTGACAATCCCCTCGCCGACGGCGGTACCCATGGAGCCGCCCATGAAATCGAATTCGAAAGCGGCGATGACGACGCTTATGCCGCCCATGGCGCCGTGACCCACGACTACCGCATCGGGCAGTCCGGTCTTCGCCTGAGATTCTTTGAGACGGTCGGCGTATTTCTTGCGGTCGCGGAACTTCAGCGGATCGATGGCAACCGGCTCCAGCTCGACTTCCGACCACTTGCCCTCATCGAACAACATCTTCAAACGGTCGCGCACCGGCATCCGCATGTGATGGCCGCAGTGCGTGCAGACGCGTAAGTTCTTTTCCAGTTCGCGATGGAACACCATCTCGGTGCACTTCGGGCACTGGGTCCAAAGATTATCGGGCACCTCTTTGGCAGGGCGCACTAACTTCTGAATCTTCGGTCGAACGAAGTTGGTCAACCAGTTCATGGCACCATCCTCAAAAAACGAGCGTTAATTGTACCAGAATCGCAGCGATTCGTCACTTGCCTCGTAATATGGCCCCGGCTAGGGCCACGCGCCATGCAAGCCCGTGGCGAGCGATTTAACAAATTCGAGCACTTTTGTTGCAAGCGACGGATCGATTTTGCCGTCGGCGGCGATACCTTTGCCGATGACATCGACAATGGCCGAACCGACCACGGCAGCATCGCAATGCGCCGCAATGGCTTTTGCCTGTTCCGGCGTCTTGATGCCAAACCCGACCGCAATCGGCAGCTTGGTGTGCTTGCGCAATCGTGTCATGGCGGTTTTCACGGCGCCTTCGTCGGCGACGGCCGTACCGGTGACGCCGGTGATCGAGACGTAATACACAAAGCCGGAGGCTTGCGCGAGAATCGTCGGCAAGCGTTCGTCGCTGGAGGTCGGCGCGGTCAGGAAGATCATGTGGATGTCGTTGGCGCGGAGGTGAACATTAAGCTCCTCCGCCTCTTCCGGCGGCAAGTCCACAACGATGACGCCGTCAACGCCGGCGCGCGCCGCCGCTTCGGCGAACTCCTGATCGCCGTAGTGATAGATGGGATTGTAGTAGCCCATCAAAATCACCGGCGTATCGATTTCGCCGCGGCGGAATTCCGTGACCGCCGTCAAGACGTCGTTGATGTTGGTGCGATGTTTCAGCGCGCGCTGGCTGGACGTTTGGATTGAAGCGCCATCCGCCATGGGATCGGAAAACGGAATTCCAATCTCGATCAGGTCCGCACCCACCGACGGCAAGCCCTCGAAAATCTGCATGAACATTTCGGGCGCCGGATCGTTGGCGGTGATGAAGGTCACGAGGCCCGGACGCTTCTGCTTTTGCAAAAGCGCAAAACGCTGGGCGATACGATTGTTGGCGGCATCGATCACAGCTTGGCTCCCAGCGCTTCGGCGACAGTGAAGACATCCTTGTCGCCGCGGCCCGAGAGATTAACGACAGTCAAATGGTCTTGCGGCAACGTCGGCGCAAGTTTCTGGACATAGGCGAGCGCGTGCGCGGATTCCAGGGCCGGAAGAATGCCTTCGAGTTTCGAACACAGCTCAAACGCAGCGAGAGCTTCCTTGTCCGTGGCCGGCACGTACTGCACGCGTCCTTGAAAATGCAGCCAGGCATGCTCGGGACCCACACCGGGATAATCGAGGCCGGCGGAGATGGAGTGCGCATCCTTGATCTGGCCGTTTTCATCCTGCAGCAAATAAGTGCGGTTGCCGTGCAGGACGCCAGGGTTGCCGCCGCCGATCGACATGGCATGGGCGTTACTGTCGGGGCCATGGCCCGCCGCTTCGACACCGTAGATCGCCACCGACGGGTCATCGAGGAAAGGATGGAAGAGACCAATCGCATTGGAGCCGCCGCCGACGGCGGCGACCAGTGAATCAGGCAAACGCCCTTCGGCTTCCTGCAACTGCGTGCGCACCTCGTCGCCGATGAT
>CAITZE010000366.1 GCA_903896775.1 uncultured bacterium | reverse complement strand
CGCTTGAACGTGGTGCCGATCCGCATTCCGCCTCTGCGCCAGCGGCTTGAAGACATTCCCGAACTCATCAGCCACTTCCTTACACAAGGCATCGGCGAGGGGCTGCCGTCCAAGGCTTTAGAACCGGCAGCCATCGAACGCCTAAAGACTCACCGTTGGCCGGGCAACGTGCGCGAACTCGAGAACATGATGAAGCGCATGGTGGCGCTTTATAACGAACCCGTTATCGGCGTTGACGTCGTCGAGATGGAATTAGCCGGTGCGGCGTCCGCACAGATCACCGATGAGGGCGAGCCGGCAACGCTGAGCGGCACCATTGAGCGGCACTTGCGCGAGTATTTTGACGGCCATAACGGCGCACTGCCGCCGCGCGGACTTTATGACCGCGTTTTACGCGAGCTGGAACGGCCTCTCATCACGCTGACGCTTGTCGCGACGCGCGGCAATCAGGTGAAGGCGGCCGAGGTGCTTGGGCTTAACCGCAACACGTTACGGAAGAAAATTCGCGAATTGGATATCGGTGTCATGCGCGGCCC
This sequence comes from uncultured bacterium, assembly GCA_903896775.1. Lineage (GTDB taxonomy): Bacteria > Pseudomonadota > Alphaproteobacteria > Rhodospirillales > Rhodospirillaceae > SHVO01. The sequence continues at coordinate 1,760 of CAITZE010000366.1, read as the reverse complement.
GAAATGAGCCTAAGATTGAGAAAGAATGCGTAAATGAACTCGGACATCGCCAATCTCGGGGCAGATGTGGAGAGCTTTCCACCAATACCACGCAAATCTTTGCGTGAGCGTATTGTCACGCGCCTTGCGAAGGTCAAGTTTGCCGAGACGCTGGCGATTCTTTTGACCGTGGCGGCACTTGCTTCCGGCATCGCGACATATCTCTCCATGTCCGGTTGGGGTTCGAAAGGACCCAATGCCACGACGACTTTGATTCTTTTGAACATCGATTTATTGATCGTCGTTGGCCTGACGATCTTGGTCGCGACGCGGCTCATTTGGTTATGGCGCGCGCACCGCGCCGGCACCATGGGATCACGCCTGCATATCAGGCTCGTGCTGCTGTTTGGTGTTATCGCCATGACACCGACTGTACTCATCGCTGTGTTCTCGACGCTGTTCTTTACCTTCGGCTTTCAAGCTTGGTTCGGCGACCGCGTTAAAACCGCGGTGACGGAATCGGCCTCCATCGCGCGCGCTTACTTGGCCGAGCATCAACAGGCCATCAAGGCTGACGCGCTGGCCGTCGCCAACGACATTAACCGGCAGTGGGCGCAGCTTAGCAGCGGCGATCCACAGCTTCGGGATTCGTTCTTGTCGACCCAAGCGGCCTTTCGCGGACTGACCGAAGCGGTCATCTTCACGTCCGATCTAAAGGTGATCGCCAAAGCTGGTTATACATTCGCGCTGCAAACCGGTGAGCAGATTCCCTTTCAGTCCATCGCGACGGCCAACATCGGGCAGGTAGCGGTTCTCACCGGCCAGAGTTCCGACCGTGTGCGCGCGCTCGTAAAACTCGAGTCTTATCCTGCGGCTTATTTGTTGGTTGGCCGGTTTGTCGATGCCAGCGTGCTTGCGCGCCTATCACGGACGGAAGAGGCGGTGTCGGAGTACCTGCGCCTTGAAGGCGAACGCTCCGACCTTGAAGTCAGCTTCACGCTTCTATTCGGCATGGTGGCGTTGTTGCTGCTTTTGGCTTCGGTGTGGTTCGGCCTCGCGTTAGCAACCCGTCTCGCAAAACCAATCATTGAACTCATCAATGCCGCCGAACGTGTGCGCGGTGGCGATCTTGCGGTGCGTGTTCAGGAAGCGGAAGCGGGCGACGAGCTGGCTTATCTCGGGCGTGCTTTTAACCGCATGACTAAGCGCCTCGGTGAACAACAGACCGCCTTGCGCGACACCAACGCGCAGCTCGACGAACGGCGCCGGTTCACGGAAACCGTGCTGGCCGGTGTCAGCGCCGGCGTGATCGGTCTCGATCCGGCAGGCAATATCACCTTGCCTAATCGATCTGCAGCGGTGCTGCTAGGACTTGATCTCACGCAAGCTATCGGCAAACCCTTAGCCGAATCCGTTCCGGAATTCGCAAAACTTTTGGCGGACGCACAACAATCCCCACAGAAAGTCATCCAGCAAGAAGTGCAGATTGTTGAAGGTAGTGCGCAGAAGACCTTCCTTGTGCGTCTATCGTTTGAACGGGCCGGGGACAAAATCGCTGGATACGTCGTGACATTTGACGACATCACGGCCTTGCAGTCGGCGCAGCGCAAGGCCGCCTGGGCCGACGTCGCGCGCCGCATCGCCCACGAAATCAAGAACCCGCTGACGCCGATCCAACTTTCGGCCGAACGGCTGAAGCGCAAATACATGGACAAACTGGCTGATGACTCCGGTCTGTTCGTTCAATGCACCGATACCATTATCCGCCACGTCGGCGACAT
>CAITZE010000365.1 GCA_903896775.1 uncultured bacterium | reverse complement strand
TCCTTCGGCAGCGGCTACGGCGGCAATGCTTTGCTGGGTAAGAAATGTTTCGCCCTCCGGATTGCGTCGGTCATGGCCAAAGAAGAAGGCTGGCTGGCCGAGCACATGCTGGTTGTGGGCCTGGAATCGCCCAAAGGCGAAAAGACTTATGTGGCGGCTGCGTTCCCCAGCGCCTGCGGCAAGACCAACCTCGCGATGATCATCCCGCCCAAAGGTTTCGAAGGCTGGAAGGCCTGGACCGTTGGCGATGACATTGCTTGGGTTAAGCCCGGCGCTGATGGCCAATTGCGCGCCATCAATCCTGAAGCTGGCTACTTCGGCGTTGCTCCCGGGACCTCCGAGAAGACTAACCCCAATGCCATGCGCCTGACCGAGCGCAACTGCATCTTCACCAACGTCGCGCTGACCGACGACGGCGACGTATGGTGGGAAGGCATGACGGACGAACCACCCGCCCATCTTATCGATTGGAAGGGCAAGGACTGGACGCCTGCTTCCACAACACCGGCCGCCCACCCCAATGCGCGCTTCACGGCGCCGGCCACCGGTTGCCCGACACTGGATCCGGCCTGGGACGATCCGAAAGGCGTGCCGATCGCGGCTTTCATCTTCGGCGGACGTATGAGCCACACCTTCCCGCTGGTCTTCCAATCGTTGGATTGGGATCACGGCGTGTACTTGGCCGCGACCATGGGTTCGGAAGCTACTGCGGCCGCCGAAAATCAAGCCGCGGTCCGTCGCGATCCCATGGCGATGCTGCCCTTCTGCGGCTACAACATGGCCGATTACTGGACCCACTGGCTGAACCTCGGCCACAAAGTCGGCAAACCGCCGCTCATCTTCCGGGTCAATTGGTTCCGCAAAGACGAGCACGGTAAGTTCATGTGGCCCGGTTACGGCCAAAACATGCGTGCGCTGGCTTGGATTGTTGACCGCGTGCATGGACGCGCCGGTGCGGTGGAAAGCCCCTTCGGCTTCATGCCGCGCTTCCAGGACATCGTCTGGGATGGCCTCGCCTACGACAAGGTCAAGTTCCAGAACCTCATGGAGGTCAACCAGTCCTCGGCCCTACGTGAAATTGACGACCAGAAGGACTTTTTCGAACGCTTTGGAACGCGCGTGCCCGCAGGGCTTTTGCAGCAGCGCGTGAAGGTTCGCGAAAGAGTCGAAGGCGCCGCAGCGGTCTGGCATCCCGGCGCCTGATATCTGGACTTAGATACCCCGCCTGAAAGCGGCTTATTTGTCGCCGTCTGCCGGATGACGCCTGCCATACCACGGCCATGGGTAAGGTCCGTGTTCGCGCTGATGCGGCAGCGATTTCGAAAGCCAATGGATGAAGAACAGCGCAAAGGTGGCCAAGCCCAGGCCCCAATGCGCAATGGATGTCCACGACCGCCAATCTTCGTCCACGAGGTAATACAGTCCGTATCCGGTGATCGTCAGCACAAACACGGCACCGACGAGGACACCGCCGGACCAGCGACGCCAGCGCATATTCCAACCGCGGACGATATGCACACTCCAAAGCAAGCCGAAGATCCATATCGAGGCGAATGAAAATCCGCCGTGCAAATCCAACCACCAGACTTCGAGCGGATTATTCTGAAAGCCAAACGGGCCTTTGGTCCGCATGAAATAGTGATAGAGCAGCCATAAGACGCCCGTCAGAAAGACACCGATGGAGATGAAGTAGACCGTATACCGTCGACGGCGGGGTATACGCAGCGGCCCCCGTTCTTCCGCAGTCATGGACGCTCTCCCCCTATAATCCGCCAGCCCCCGCTCGCGTCGTGCAAGTACCCGGTAGCCCCATACTCGCTTAGAACTGTCTCGGACTCTGTTCCCCGCGCTAGCACAACCTTTGTCAACGCGTCGGCAATAACGCACTCCTCCGCGACGACCGACACAAAGCTGTGGATGCCAACTACAGCACGCTCTACGCCGTGAAGATGAGGCCCCACGTCGCGGTTTTCATACCGCCTTGTCTGCTCGCGGCCGCTGCTGCTGGCAAGGCTGCCGTTCTCAATTTCTAGTACCGGAACCGTATCTCCGGGCGCGTCGGTGCGCAACAGCACGCGTTCACTAAGCGGCCCCGCCACCCGCAAATCCACCCCGGCATTGACGGCGCTTTGAAGCGCGCCCAAGGACTTCATTTTATCAACCGCCCGGTCGACGGCGTAACCCTTGGCGATGCCACCCAGATCAATCCAAAGCGGGCGTTGGAAACGAATACGGCTTTCATCCATCAGTTCAATGTCACGCCAGGATGCTTGTGGATCAGCTGCTGGAGCACCTTCTGGACTGGGTAAGAATCCCCAGCCGACTAATTCAGCCGCAACGGTGATATCAAAAACGCCGCCGGAAGCCGCAGCTATCGCGAGGGCGCAGCGGATCACCTCATAGGTGTGTGGGTTGACGGTGACAGCCTCGCGGCTCGCATCCCGGTTGAGCGTACTGACGTCGCTGGCAGCTTCATGAAAACTCATGAGGCCGTGGATATTAGCCACGATCGCAAAACCCGCATCGATGGTTTGCTGCGCGTCGATTTCAGTCAGCCCGCCCACCTTAATATCGACGCGCGTCCCCAGAAGGGGACGCGCACGCTCAAACGTCGAAAGTTGTGGCGAGGAAGACATGGATCTCGTTGTGCTTTTAAAAATATTGGCTTCAGTTTTATCAGTAGAAGGCGGCATCTCATAGCGAGATAGCCTCTAACTTCATCCGGACGAAATCGCGCAGGACATATGGGATAAATAAACTGTAACGACGGGCGGTGAAATGGCTGCATTGCGTAAACACGTGCCACATGGCGGTTTTGTTGATGTAGAGTGTCTCCAACGTTTCAAGGCTATTCGGTCTTTGCGTCAATCACGGAGTTAGTAATGGTCAAGCGTGGTTCTGATCGTCGCCCCTTGTATATGCAAGTCGCGCACAACCTCATCAAAGGCATTGATACGAAGCAGTTTCCCGTTGGCGGCCTTTTGCCGACGGAAGAGGAGCTTCGGGCCCAATTCAACGTCAGCCGCCACACGATCCGCGAAGCGATCCGCCACTTACGCACGCAAGGGCTTGTGAGCGCCCGGCGTGGGGTTGGTACACGGGTGGAAGCCCGCAATACCGAGCCGCGCTATTCCCAATCATTGCCGTCTTTGGCGGAACTGGCGCAATACGCCAGCGAAACGGTACTCGACGTCGTATCGACGGGACGCGTAACAGCCGATGCCGGGCTTGCCGAACAGTTAGGCTCCCGCGCCGGTAAGACTTGGATGCATGTGCAAGGCGTGCGCCATGCCGCCGACAAAAAGGGTGTCACATCCTGGACCGATATCTATATCGATAAAGCGTTCGGTGGCGTGACCAAAGATATCGGTGTACGCCGCGTCGCGATTTACACCTTGATCGAACGCAAATATGGCGAAGGCGTTATCGAGATCCAGCAAGATATCCAGGCCGCTTTGGTTCCCAAGGAACGTGCGGTGGCTCTCGGCGTGAGCCCCAATTCGCCGGCACTCTTGATCACGCGACGGTACTTCGGCTCTGGTGGACGCCTGATTGAAGTCACCTTCAATCTTCATCCCGCCGAACGGTTTATCTATTCGATGCGGCTGACACGTGATGCCGTGAGAAAGTCCGCTTAGGACTCATCGCGGAAGATCGCTAGCACCCATCAAGAACTCATCGACAGCGCGCGCGGCTTGGCGTCCCTCGCGGATGGCCCAGACCACCAGGCTTTGTCCACGGCGCATGTCGCCGGCGGTGAAAACCTTAGGCACGGTTGTCTGATACTTCAGCGTATCGGCTTGCACGTTGCCACGGGCATCCAACACTACGCCAAGATTCTTGAGTAACCCATCATGCGTGGGGTGCACAAAGCCCATCGCAAGCAACACCAGATCAGCCGGTAGATCGAAGTCCGAACCGCCAGCCTCTTTGCCGGCTTCCAGCCGCACGATCTTCTGCGTTGTTACATTCCCAGCTGCATCGCCTCCGAAAGATTTCGTGGCGACAGCGAAATCGCGGTCACAGCCTTCGGCTTGAGACGACGACGTACGGAACTTCAACGGCCAATAGGGCCAAACGAGAGGCTTGTTCTCGTGCTCCGGCGGCCGCGCCATGATTTCAAGCTGCGTGACAGACTTAGCGCCCTGACGGATGGACGTTCCAATACAATCCGAGCCCGTATCTCCGCCGCCGATCACTACGACGTGCTTATCCTTCGCGGTAATAGCGACGTTTGGTGGAATAGTATCGCCGGCTACGCGCTTGTTGTTCTGGCCGAGGAAATCCATCGCAAAATGGATTCCCTTCAAATCGCGGCCTGGAACGGGCAAATCGCGCGGCGCTTGCGCACCACCACTCAGAATCACCGCGTCGTAATCCTTCAACAGCGTTTCCACGGAAACAGTGACGCCCACGTGGGTGTTGGGTTTGAAGGTTACACCTTCAGCTTCCATTTGCTTGATACGGCGGTCGATCAGATGCTTTTCCATTTTAAAATCGGGAATGCCGTACCGCAGTAGCCCGCCGATGCGATCATCCTTCTCAAACAACGTGACCGCATGACCCGCGCGGGCGAGCTGTTGTGCTGCCGCCATACCTGCCGGACCCGATCCGATAACGGCAATGCGCTTGCCGGTTTTACGTGCCGGCAATTCGGGCTGTATCCAGCCTTCAGTCCAACCACGATCAATAATCGAACACTCGATGGATTTAATCGTCACCGCATCGTCATTGATGTTCAGCGTACACGCAGCCTCGCACGGCGCCGGGCAAATCCGCCCCGTGAATTCGGGGAAGTTATTGGTGGAATGTAGAGTGTTAAGGGCCTCGCGCCACTGCCCCTTGAAAACCAGGTGATTCCAATCGGGGATAAGGTTATTGACCGGACAACCGTTATGGCAAAACGGTATGCCGCAATCCATGCAACGGGCACCCTGCCCTTTGACTTCATCTTCGGCATAGGGTTTGACGAACTCGTGCCAATTACCGACGCGCGCTTCGACCTTCTCATAAGGACGATCGGTACGGCTAATCTCGAGGAAACCGGTAGGCTTACCCATGGCCGTTCGCTCCTGGGATCTTAAATGTCCCTTTTTCTTCAATCTCGCGGGTACGCGATGCCGACAGAATTTTGAGCGATTTGCCGTAATCGACAGGCATTACTTTCAGGAATTTCGACAGGTAGAAATCCCAGTCCTCGAGAATCTGTTTGGCGCGAGCACTGCCCGTATAATGACGATGGCGTTCAATCAAACGATAAAGCCGCGGCGCGTCCTGTTCGAGATGGTTCGCCATGAGCGCCTTGAGGCCGCCATCTTCGCTTTGACCCACGGGCTCGGACTTGATCAACTCAAGGCTCACCATGGACATATTGCAGTTCTTCTGGAACGTGCCGTCTTCGTCCAAGACATAGGCGATGCCGCCGGACATGCCGGCCGCGAAATTACGGCCCGTAGAGCCGATAACGACAACCACGCCGCCAGTCATATACTCGCAGCCGTTATCGCCGACACCTTCGACGACAGCGATAGCGCCGGAATTACGCACCGCGAACCGCTCGCCGGCGACGCCGGAGAAATAACACTCGCCTTCGATAGCGCCATATAGAACCGTGTTACCGACAATAATATTTTCCGACGGTACCGCCGGGCATGCGGGCGGCGGATAGATCGCAATACGGCCACCGGAGAGGCCCTTACCAACGTAGTCGTTGCCCGCACCCGAAAGCTCAAACGACACGCCACGCGCCAAGAAGGCGCCGAAGCTTTGGCCGGCGATGCCCTTAAATTTGATCGAGATCGTATCCTCAGGGAGACCCGCGTGACCGTATTTACGCGCAACCTCACCCGACAGCATGGCGCCTACGGTGCGGTTCACATTGCGGATCGGCGATTCAATGATAACGGATTGGCCGCCGCTAAGCGCCGTCGCAGCCTTCGCGATGAGGCGATGATCTAGCGCCTTATCCAAGCCATGATCCTGGCGCGAGCGATTGCTCGTCAGCACGTCGCGGCCGACTTGCGGCTTGTAAAGCAGACGGGCGAAATCCAGGCCCTTGGCTTTATAGTGATCGAGCGCGCGGCGCGTATCGATCAGATCAACGCGGCCGATGAGATCCTCAATCCGGCGCACTCCCATTTGCGCCATGATTTTGCGGGCTTCTTCGGCAATGAAGAACATGTAATTGATGACATGTTCGGGCTGACCGGCAAACCGCTTGCGCAAAATTGGATCCTGCGTGGCGACG
>CAITZE010000364.1 GCA_903896775.1 uncultured bacterium | reverse complement strand
GGATGGCAACTACGAGGGCTACAACATCCGTGGCATGAGCGTCGACTCCAAGAGCATTGCTTATGCCGCGTTCGGCATGGGCCGCTTGGGCAAACTCGACCGCGCGAAGTGCAAAGTCCGTAGCGGCCCGACCGCCACGGGTCAGCATTGCCCCGAAGGTTGGACCTACTACAACTTCCCGGGTCCGAACTACGAAGGCGTGAAGAACGGTTCGTCCGACTTCGCGTACCTGATGTGGGTCGACTTGCACAACACCATGGGTCTCGGCAAAGACGTCCCGATGGTGACCGGTTCGAACTCTGACTCGCTCCTCGCTCTCGATCCGAAGACAGAGAAGTGGACCGTGCTTCGCGTGCCGTATCCGATGGGCTTCCATACCCGCGGTATGGACGGTCGCTTCGACACCAAGGAAGCCGCTGCTGATCCGGCGGCCCATTGGAAAGAGCACGAAGTGTTCGCGACCTACGCTTCTGGCCCGGTCTGGCATGAAGAAGGCGGCGACGACGGTCTCTCGGGCCCGACAATGGTCCGCTTCCAGATCCGTCCGAATCCGTTGGCGAACTAAAAGTTGAAAAACTAAAGCCGGTCTCTAAGCCCGGCTGAAGCTACCGACCTGCAGTGCGGAGGCAAACCTCCACACTGCAGGTTTTTTTTGTGCGGGATTTTGGCGCGCAGATTTAACGCAAATATCTCGCGCTTGCGTCTTCATATGTATGCAGTGCGATTTTAGGCCCAATTGTAACGGCCCCGCTTGGCACGGGCCGTGGGAGTCCTATAGGATCGTTAGCTACGAAAGCCGCGGTGGGAGTGGCGCGTAAAGGGCATCGCGCTTTCGAGCTTTGGGAGAAGCACCGAAAAGGGATAGGCGTAGGCCGACCGCTTTTCCGGCAATCTGCCGAATGCGAATCTGTGATTCCGATATTATCGAAGTCTGCGATTCTAAATCATTATCATTGAGTTAGCGTTTAGTGAGCGTTGGGTTAGCAACGAGATGTCGTTGAATTACCGCGGGGCCATCCGGCCTTTCGGTCACACGAGGAGGGCAAGGACTATGAATAAGCAGTTTGTTAGGGCGCTGTTCGCGTCCACTTGTTTTGTTACGGTAAGTAGCGCGTGGGTCGACGCAAGTATGGCAGCCGCTGCATCTGCAGTTCCCGTCGCCGCCAACGGTATCGGCGGCACAGTGACCGGTACTAAAGGTCCCGAAGCCGGCGTATGGGTTATCGCTGAGACGCATGATCTCCCGACCAAGTTTCTCAAAATCGTCGTCACCGACGATCAGGGCCGCTACATGCTGCCCGAACTTCCCACAGCAAAATATGATGTCTGGGTCCGCGGCTACGGCCTCGTTGACTCGCCGCATGTCGCTGGCACGCCCGGCAAGAATCTCGATCTGAAAGCTGTGCAGGCTCCCGACGCCAAAGCCGCCGCGGAAATCTATCCGGCGAACTATTGGCTCGCGCTGATGAAGATTCCGGATGCGAGTGAATTCCCCGGCACCGGCCCCAAAGGCAACGGTATCGCGATCAACATCAAAACCCAGCAGCAATGGCTGCAACAGTTGAAGGGTTGTCAGCGCTGTCATCAACAGGGTGACAAGACAACGCGCACGCTGCTCAACAACACCCCGGAAGGCTGGGCTGACCGCATCACCAAATCGCGCGCTGCCGGCGACCAGGCCATTGGCAACACCGGTCCTGAACACGCTGCGGCCATGCAGAACCAGATGGCTCAGTTCGGTCGTACACGCGGCTTAGGTATGTTCGCCGACTTTACACAGCGTGTTGCTAAAGGCGAATTGCCCCCGGTGCCGCCGCGTCCGCAAGGCATCGAACGCAATATCGTTCTGACGTCGTGGGATTGGGGTAACGGCCGCTACATCCACGATCTGACGTCAACCGACCGCAACAACCCGACGATGAATTCGAACGGCAGCATCTACGGCATCACGGCGATGCAGGGCTATATCGAAGTCCTGAATCCCGCGAAGAATGAGCAGTCTGAATTCGGTTATCGCGTTGATGAAACCAAAGGCGTTGTTGTTCTGAACGAGCCGGACCCCGATCACGCCGGCGTTCCGCACAACCCGATGATGGACAGCGAAGGCCGCCTCTGGCTCACCGACCGCGGCTTCCGCGATCAGAAAGACGCAGCCAAAGCGCCGCCGAAGATGGCGTATTGCAACGACGGCACCATCAACAAGTTCGCCAAATATTATCCGCAGAACGGCAAGGCGACCGCGACGATGGTCAACTACGATCCCAAGACCAAAGCGATCGCCGGCATTTCGATGTGCAATAACTTGCACCATCTGATGCAAGCCACCGACGGTAAGTTCTATACAACCGGCGCCGACCTCGCGAGCTGGGTTGACGTGAAAGAATGGGACAAGTCGCACGACCAAGCGAAGGCGGTCGGCTGGTGTCCGTTCACCCTCGATACCAACTCCAAGACCCCGTCGAAAGTCGGCGCCCTCAGCGAAACGGTCATCACGCCGGATCGCAATGCGTGGAACCAACCGCCGAAGGCGGCTCGTGGCGGCGGTGACGACGGTGAAAGCACGGCGATTGATGATCGCGCCGTAGCGATCGACCCGACCAAGGACACGCGCATTTCAGGCGGCACTTACGGCCAGATCGGAAGAG
>CAITZE010000363.1 GCA_903896775.1 uncultured bacterium | reverse complement strand
GCAACGGTCGGCCCGGCCGTGACGATGACGGCGGCGTTTTCGAGCACACCATCGTCGATGCGGCGGCAACAGACTTGGGTCCAGGCACCCCCTGTCGGGGTCGCGGGCCCTACGGACGCTTCGAGTCCGACATCGTCGAGGCTGTACGTGACGGCGCCCAGTTCGAGCGCGCCGATGTTTTCGATCAGAGTGTTGGCTGAGAAATTGGACACGGATGTTCCCCCTTCTTAGAAAGAATGCTCGGACAAGCTTAGCTTCGCCGTGGTGACAGCACAAAGAAAAGCGTCTGCCCGCATTCGCGGGGAGACGAAGAACGTGATGCGGTTCGGCGACAACTCCGCCGGCGATGTGGGCGATGTGCGAACGCCTCCATTGGCCGGTCCCAGAAGATTGAAGCCCCCAGACCCACCTGTCCGCCCTTTAAACCACGGGATAACTCGGTGGATAGCGATTTGCCGTCAGCGGTGGATAACGTGGATGAGGCCGATTCACCCAACTGTGCCAGGGTCTTGCACAACGAATCTCTGGTGGAAACATAACAAGAACGATTGCTTGACGGATTTGGCCATCGTTTTTACAATGCGACCCGTTCCCATTTAAGTGAGTTTCTTAGGCTTTTCAATGGCTTAGAGGCGTTTCGCGCAACCTTGCGTAAACGCAGCGAAGCAATGCCTTTCTGCCCTTAGAATCTCCTAGTTATCCACAGCGTTTGGTTAGAGGATCGTCCCATGGTACCCGTCGCCGCGATTTCCCAGCAAATCTGGGACATGAAATACCGCCTTAAGGGCCCCGATGGCGCCCCTGTGGACAAAGCCATGGGCGACACCTGGAAGCGGGTGGCGAAGGCCCTGGCGGTGACCGAGCGCGACCCGGCGGAGTGGGAAGAACGCTTCACCGACGCTTTGGAAAATTTCGAGTTTCTGCCTGCGGGCCGCATCATCGCCGGCTCGGGCACGGGCCGCACCGTGACGCTGTTCAACTGCTTCGTCATGGGCACGATCCCCGATTCGATGGGCGGCATCTTCGAGAATCTGAAAGAAGCGGCCCTCACCATGCAGCAGGGCGGCGGCATCGGTTACGACTTCTCGACGCTGCGCCCGCGCGGCGCGCCGGTGAAGGGCGTCGGCGCCGACGCATCCGGTCCGCTCTCGTTCATGGACGTGTGGGACGCCATGTGCCGCACCATCATGAGCGCGGGCTCGCGCCGCGGCGCGATGATGGCGACACTGCGCTGCGATCATCCCGACATTGAAGCCTTCATCGAGGCCAAGCGCGAGCCGGGCCGCTTACGCATGTTCAACCTCTCGGTGCTGGCGACCGATCCCTTCATGCAGGCGGTCAAGGAAGACGCGCCGTGGAACCTGGTGTTCGACGGCGCCGTGCATCGCACCGTCCAGGCGCGCGAGCTCTGGGACAAGATCATGCGCGCGACCTACGCCTACGCCGAGCCGGGCGTGATCTTCATCGACCGCATCAACCGCCTCAACAACCTGCACTACTGCGAGAGCAT
>CAITZE010000362.1 GCA_903896775.1 uncultured bacterium | reverse complement strand
TGGGGATTGCTTCTTCGGATTTGGGGTCCCATTTGACGGACCAGCGTTACGCGGTAGCACTGCAATTAAATTGTAAGAAAGCTTAGCTATTGCAGTCTGGTAAGAAATCCGGTGGCGTTCAAGACAGGCTTCGGATAGAGCTATGCGCCCGGCGGTTAAGGCTGCTGGTGAAGTAAAATTGGCGCGCATATCGCGCCTCACGGCAGGGACGGCCGGTGAGTTGAAAAGATGATCGATAGGGTTGCAATGACAGGCGGCGTGAAACGGACAGCTGGGCTTTTCGCAAAAAAGCCGAGCCTTAAGGTTGCACTTTTGGCTGGTGCTGCGCTTGTACTGCCTCTCGCGCTTCCAACAGTTTCCGCGTCGGCCGACACACTGCAAGAGGCCTTGTCCCTGGCCTATCAAGGCAATCCTAACTTACTCGCAGCGCGCGCCCAGCTGCGTGCCACCGATGAAGCGGTTCCGCAGGCTTTGTCCGGTTGGCGTCCGACCTTATCGGTCAGCGGCGAAGTAAATAACAACCACACCGATAACATTACATATGCCGGCGTTGGCCCTGCTCAAGTAGTGACCGACGCGCTCAGCAACCGGTTCCAGCAAGGCGCTACCGCTCAGTTTACGCAGCCGATCTTCCGCGGCTTTAAAACCTGGGCCGGCACGTCACAGGCTAAAAACCAAGTGTACGCCCAGCGCGCGCGTCTGGCGGCCACCGAAGCGAACGTCTTATTGCTGGCTGCTACGGCCTATTTCGACGTCGTGCAAAATCAAGCGGTGCTTGATCTGAATATCAACAACGTCCAGGTCCTTCAGCGTCAGCTCGAAGCCACCCAAGACCGTTTCCGCGTCGGCGAATTAACCCGCACCGACGTTGCCCAAGCCGAAGCCGGTCTTGCCGGCGCCAAAGCCCAGCAGGTTCAATCTGAAGGCGCGCTGCAGCAATCACGGTCGGCCTATGACAACGTCGTCGGCAAAGACCCTGAAAACCTTTCAATGCCGGCGTTGCCGCCGACTATTCCGGCGTCATTCGATGATGTCATCACGATGGCCATCGCCAACAACCCGAACTTCATCGCGGCCGATTTCACCGCCAAGGCCGCGGACGACAACATCACCGTCACGCGCGGCAATCTTCTGCCGTCGATCAACGTAATTGGGCAGTACTCAAAGGCCTGGAATACCTTGGCCGATAAATCCAAACAGGATGTGGTCATCGCCGAGGCCCAAGTGGTCGTGCCGATTTACCAGTCCGGTTCGGAATATTCATTCTTGCGTCAGGCCAAGCAGGTTGCCGGCCAGCAACATTTTGTTGCCGATCAGGCACGTCTCGATGCGCGTAATACCGCGACCCAGGCTTGGGAAAACTATCAGGCCACGACTGCCAGCATTGAGTCTTTCAAGACCCAGATCAATGCCAACGAAATCGCTTTGGAAGGCACACAACGCGAGTCCGAAGTCGGTTCTAAAACCGTCCTCGACGTGTTGAACGCCGAGCAGTTACTGCTGACCTCGCGCGTGAGTTTAGTGCGCGCCCAACACGATCAATTCGTCGCGGCTTATCAGTTGCTGGCGTCGCTTGGCACATTGACGGGCGAGGGCGTCGGCTTGAGTGGTCCGATGTATGACCCGGTCGCCAACTACAAGAGTGTCGAGTACCAGGCTTTCGGCTCTCATGCCGACCAGGTAAAGGCGCCTGCGGCAACGCCCGTTCATTAACTTTATCCGCGTTTTAACGACGGGCGGGCGGGCGACCCCGAAATGAGGTCAATTTGGACTATCGTCCAAATTGTTGTCCTTGTTATAGAATTCTTTAATACTTTGATTTAAGTTACCACTAAATCCCGGCAAAAAGCCGATGGGGAGTGGCAAAACGTGAGCGCCGAAGGCCAACAAGAACCTTCGATGGAGGACATTCTAGCCTCCATCCGAAAGATACTTTCAGAAGACGACGGTGAGGCTGCAAAGCCTGAGCCGGCTAAAGCCGCGCCTCCGCCGCCGCCCCCACCTCCACCGCCGCCACCACCGCCGCCTCCGCCAGAGCCCGAGCCGGTGATGATGATGGAACCGGAGCCGGAACCCGAGCCCATGATGTTGGAGCCCGAGGAAGAGCCCGTGGCATCGATTTTCGATCCCGAGCCCGAGGAAGAGCCTCATTTCAATCCCGAGCCCGATATGCCGTTGCAGCTGACGGATTCCATGATGGTGGAAGAGACAGCTCAGCAAGAGCATCAAGAACATCACTATGAACCGGCGCCCCAACCGCACTTCGGGCACCAACAGCCTTACGACAGCGGTTATGGCGATAGCCTGGTTTCCGATCCTGTCGCGGCCGCTTCGGGCGCTTCTATTGCTCAATTGGCTCAAGCTGTTGCCCGTGAGCGGGCGGTGGCTCTTGGCAATCACGGTCTGACGCTGGAGCAATTGGTGCGCGAGATCTGCACACCGATCCTGAAGCATTGGCTCGACACCAACCTGCCTTACATGGTCGAGCGTATTGTAAAACAGGAAATCGAGCGCATCGCGACGCGGTCCGACCGGATGTAAATCCAAAGCTTTTCAAGCTTTTAAAGGCCCGCCCTCTTGGCGGGCCTTTTGCTTTTGGGCTGGTTGCGCAACACGGCAGGGGGCGCTAAACCCATGCCCTTAATTATCTTAGCGGTGCTTTATTCAGATGACCGACCCGGTAGCCGAAAAGTCCGATAACACAACGCTCGATAAGACCTACACCCCTGCGGAGGTGGAAGAGGCTCTGTATGCGCGTTGGGAAAAGGCGGGCGATTTCGCCGCCGATCCGGGTTCTAAGGCTCAGCCCTATACCATCATGATGCCGCCGCCCAACGTCACGGGCAGCCTGCACATCGGCCATGCGCTGACCTTTACGCTGCAAGACATTTTGATCCGCTATCACCGCATGATCGGCCGCGACGCGCTGTGGCAGCCGGGCACCGATCACGCCGGCATCTCCACACAGATGGTGGTTGAGCGCCAGCTGGCCGAATCTAAGGGACCGACGCGCCGCGATATGGGCCGCGAGGCTTTCCTGAAGCGCGTGTGGTCATGGAAAGAACAGTCCGGTGGCGTGATCACGCATCAACTGCGCCGTCTTGGCGCTTCGCCCGATTGGGCGCGCGAGCGTTTCACTATGGACGACGGCCTGTCACGCGCTGTGACCAAGGTGTTCGTCGATCTTTATCGCGAAGGTTTGATTTATCGCGACAAGCGTCTGGTGAACTGGGACCCGAAGCTGCATACGGCCATCTCCGATCTCGAAGTCGAGAACCGCGAGACCAAAGGCAAGATGTGGTACTTCAAGTACCCCGTGGACGGCATGCCGGACACTTTTGTCACGGTCGGAACGACGCGGCCTGAGACTATGCTCGGCGATACCGGCGTTGCCGTGCATCCGAGCGACGATCGCTACGCGGACCTCGTCGGCAAGTTCGTGATCCTGCCGATCGTCGGGCGGCGTATCCCGATCGTTGCCGACGAATACTCCGATCCCGAGAAAGGTTCGGGCGCGGTGAAGATCACGCCGGCGCACGATTTCAACGACTTCGCCGT
>CAITZE010000361.1 GCA_903896775.1 uncultured bacterium | reverse complement strand
GTGATGTACGCGCTGACCGGAAACTATAAATCCGATCAGGTTCATGCGGCGACTCTCTTGGAGCGGTTAACTCAATGACCGGCTTAACATTCTCGCCGTTAATTCCGATAGCGCTGTTGCTTGCGCTCTGTGCGGTTGCGGTCGCGCTGATTGCTTACGGCATCTGGCATCGCGCCAAAGGCGCCTTGTTGCGGGCTTTGCCTGTTTTGGCGCTTATTATCGCCATCGCCGATCCCCAATTGATCCGCGAAAATCAAACGCCGATTAAAGACGTGGCGGTGATTGTCGTCGACGAAAGCGCCAGTCAGAAACTGGGCAAGCGCGAGGAACGTACCGAGCAAGCTCTCGAAAAACTCACCGCCGACCTCGGCTCCATCGATGATCTGGAAGTCCGCACGGTACGCACCGGACGCAACGACACCACCGGCGGCGCCGGCGGCACACGCCTGTTCGATGCACTCTCGAGCGCCATCAGCGACGTTCCCGCGCAGCGTCTTGCCGGCTCAATCCTGATCACCGACGGCCAGGTACACGACGCGCTGCCCCCCGAACGCGCGGCGCAGAACCACGCGTCTTACATGAACGCGCCCATTCATCTGCTGGTGACCGGCGAACACAAAGAATTCGACCGCCGCATCCGCATCGAGAACGCGCCCGACTTCGGATTGGTGGGCAAGCCGGCAATGGTGCGTCTGCGCGCCGAAGACACGCAGGCTGCCGCGGGCACTCAAATCCCCGTGACCATCAAGCGCAATGGCGGCGCGCCGCAGCAAATGACCTTGCCGGCCGGAAAAACGATGGACGTGCCGCTGCAGATCGAGAGCAGCGGCGCCAATGTATTTGAGATCGAAATTGCTGCGGACCCTGCGGAAATCTCGACGGCCAATAACAAGACACTCGTCTCCATCAACGGCATTCGCGACCGCATGCGCGTGTTGCTGGTCTCGGGTGAGCCCCACGTCGGCGAGCGCGCCTGGCGCAATCTTCTGAAATCCGATCCCAACATCGATCTGGTGCACTTCACAATCTTGCGTCCTTTGTCGAAGGACGACGGCACCCCGTTGAACGAACTCGCGCTGATCGCGTTCCCGATCCGTGAGTTGTTCGAAGAGCAGTTGAAGCAGTTCGATCTGATCATCTTCGACCGCTACGCCCAAAAGGGCTTGGTGCCCATCCAGTACATGACCAATGTCGCCAACTATGTGCGCAATGGCGGCGCTCTGATGTTGTCTGCGGGTCCTGAATACGCCCAAAGCTTTGAGATGTTCGGCGAGCCCATGCAGGGCGTGTTGCCAGCTACACCGACGGGCCGCGTCTTCGACGGTGCTTTCCGTCCGCACCTGAGCGACGTCGGCGAACGCCACCCCGTGACCGCCGGACTGACCGGTGCGACAGACAGCCGCGTCAAAGCCGGCGATCCCAGCTGGGGCCGGTGGTTGCGCCAAGTTCAAGTCGGCAAAGTCACCGGTGCGCCGGTGCTGCTGGGTCAGGATAAAGATCCTCTGCTGGTGCTGAACCGCGTCGATAAAGGCCGTGTTGCGTTGCTCGCGAGCGATACCGCCTGGCTGTGGGGCAAAGGCTTCGACGGCGGCGGTCCTCAGACCGAACTGCTGCGCCGGGTCGCCCATTGGCTGATGAAAGAGCCGGAACTTGAAGAAGAGTCCCTTACCGCCGATGTGCACGACGGTGGCTTGCAGATCACCCGCCACAGCCTGTCGACCCAGGAAATCCCGGTAACAGTCAAAGCCCCCAACGGCACCGAGCAAACCGTGACGCCGAAAGCCGCCGGCAAAGGTGCTTTCACGAGCCAGCTCGAAATTACCGATCC
This sequence comes from uncultured bacterium, assembly GCA_903896775.1. Lineage (GTDB taxonomy): Bacteria > Pseudomonadota > Alphaproteobacteria > Rhodospirillales > Rhodospirillaceae > SHVO01. The sequence continues at coordinate 910 of CAITZE010000361.1, read as the reverse complement.
AGGGCTCTACACCCTGTCCGACGGCAAAATCACCGCGATCGCCGCAGTCGGCACACCCAATCCTCTGGAAAGCTATGACGTCGTAGCGACCGACGCCAAAGTCGGCCCCTTGGCGGAAGCCACCGGCGGCGGCGTGTTCTGGCTGGAAGATGGGGCGGTGCCGACGATCCGGCGTGTAGCACCAGGCCGCGTCTCCCACGGCTCGACCTGGATGGGCCTCAAGGCCAATAAACAGATCGCGGTAACCGGCGTTACGCAAACACCGCTGTCACCCGTCGCTCTGATCTTGCTGCTGATCATGGCTGGTGCCATGCTGGCTTGGTGGCGCGAAGGCAAGTAACGCCATAACGTCGTTCGGTTGCGTGAGTCCCGCGATAGGAGCCGCACCTTGACCATGGCCGCTTCAACCGCTTCAGCTTCTGAAACTGCCCGCCTCGGCAAACTTGCCGAATATCTCATCCTCGACACGCCACCCGAAAAAGAATTCGACGAGATCGTACAGGTCGCGGCGAAACTGACCAGCACGTCGATTTCTCTAGTGTCCTTGATCGATCGCGACCGCCAGTGGTTCAAGGCGCGTTACGGTCTGGAGGCCACGGAAACACCGCGTGAGCATGCGTTCTGCAGCCACGCCATCAAGGCCAACGACATCTATGTGGTCGGCGATGCCACCAAGAATCCCTTGTTCGCGGAAAATCCTCTTGTGACCGGCGCGCCCGATATTAGGTTTTATGCCGGGGCGCCGCTGATCACACCCGACAAGTTCCGCCTCGGCACCCTGTGCGTCATCGATACCAAGCCGCGCGAAGGACTTTCCGAGGATCACGAAGCGATCCTGACCTTGCTCGCCCGCATGGTGGTGAACGCGCTTGAAAGCCGCCGCCTGACCATGCGCGCTCATCATCAGGCC
>CAITZE010000360.1 GCA_903896775.1 uncultured bacterium | reverse complement strand
TTGACGTATTGAAAACTATGCCCAGCGAGTCCCTCGATTCCGTCATCACCGATCCACCCGGCGGTATTTCGTTTATGGGTAAGGTTTGGGATTCCGATAAAGGCGGGCGCGATCTCACGCTCCCAGGGTCCATCGAAGCTTGGTCCTTGGCGCCGGTTTACGCCCGCACCAGTGGCTATCTGAAAAGCTGGAACGTCGACATCGGTACCAAGGTCAAAGAAGGTCAGGTTCTGGCGGAGATCGATGCGCCTGAATTGGATCAACAGTTGACGGCCGCGCAGGCCAATTTGGCGACCGCTGAAGCCAACCGCCAACTTGCTGCAACGACCGCCGACCGGTGGAAAAAGCTCGTAGAGAAGGACGCGGTGTCGCGCCAGGAAGCAGACGAAAAAAGCGCGGAACTCGCAGCCCGGGCCGCCATGGCAAATGCCTCGCGAGCGGAAGTTGATCGTCTGAAAGCTTTGGAAGGGTTTAAGCGGATTGTTGCACCTTTCGACGGCGTCGTGACCAGCCGCTCGACCGACGTTGGCGCGCTGATCAGTCCCGCCGGTGGAGCGCAGCCGTTGTTCACCGTCGCCGACATGCACAAAATGCGAATTTATGTACGCGTGCCGCAAAGCTATTCCACCAGCATCAGCCCCGGAATGACCGCGACACTCTCGGTGCCTGAGTATCCAGGCCGTACATTTAAGGCCGAACTGACGCGTTCGGCCGGTGCGGTCAATACCGCAACCGGCACGGAGTTAACACAGCTGACGGCCGACAATTCCCAGGGCCTGCTCAAATCCGGCGCTTATGCCGATGTGACATTCAAAGTCGCCGCGCAAACCAATGTCGTGCGTATTCCCGCCAGTGCGCTGATCTTTCGCAAAGAAGGTACGCTCGTGGCTACCCTCGATGCGCAGAACACCGTTGTTTTGAAGCCCGTCGTGATTGCTCAGGATCTCGGCGCGCAGGTCGATATCGGCTCTGGATTGGATGCTGCCGATACGGTCGTTGATAACCCTTCGGAAGCTTTGGGGAACGGCGACAAGGTGCGGCCTCTCGACCCCACTAAAGCGGCGAATGCCCCGGAGTAGTCACGCCGTGAACATTTCCTCGAAAGCCAAATGGTTTGGGCTGTTCTGCGCATTCGGCCTCAGCGGCTGTAATTTCGCGCCTAAGTACACGCCTCCCGAGACTGTGGTGCCCGCTTCTTATAAGGAAGTCGGAGATTGGTCGCCTTCCGCACCGGCCGACGGTGGCCCACGCGGAGACTGGTGGATTGGATTCTCAGACCCCACTCTGAACGATTTAATCGCTCGTATGGAAAAGGCCAGTCCTACATTGGCCGCCGCCGTCGCACGTTACGATCAAGCCGCCGCAGCAGCCGCACAAGGCAATGCCGCGTTGTTTCCGTCGGTAGATGCGCGCGGATCTGCTGTGCGTCAACGTTTATCCGGTGATCGGCCCCTCGGCGCGGGTCCGTATACTTATCACGATTACATCGTCGGCCTAGGCGCGAGCTACGAGCTCGATTTGTGGGGCAGGGTGCGTAACCTCGTGCGTAGCGGTGAGGACAATCGGCAGGCCAGCGCGGCCGACCTAGCCTCGGTGCGCCTCAGCCTGGAGACACAATGCTCCGAGCTTTATTTCCAGCTACGCGGGCTCGATGCGCAGATCACCCTGCTTGACGATACGGTAGAAGCGTATGGCCGTGCGCTGCAGCTGACCGATACGCGCTATCAAGACGGGGCATCGTCGGGGCTGGATGTGGGCCGCGCCCGCACGCAGCTTTCCACAGCCAAAGCGCAACGGGTCGAGCTCGCCGTGACGCGGGCATTGACTGAACACGCGCTCGCGGCTTTGGTGGGTGACTTGGCGACGGAATTCTCCATCGCGCCGTCGCCGGCAAATCCAGCGCCGTCGGCTGTTCCAACGACTGCGCCTTCTGCTCTACTTCAGCGCCGTCCTGATGTCGCAGGCGCCGAGCGCCGGATGGCGGCCGCCAACGCCCGCATCGGAATGCAGCGCGCTGCGTTCTTTCCGACCATCAGCTTGAGCGCTAGCGCCGGTTACGAAACCATCGGCGGCGACCTTTTAACCGCGCCGGCCAGTTTTTGGGCAATCGGACCAGCGACCGCGCTGCTTTCGGTGTTTGACGGTGGACAACGCCGCGCCGCGGTCGACGCGGCCAAAGGCGCCTTCAATGAAGCCGCCGCAAATTATCGCGCGACGGTGCTGACCGCCTTCCGGGACGTCGAAGATCAAATGGCGCTCGTGAATAGGCTGGCGAGCGAGGCCAAGGACCAGGACGACGCTGTTGTTGCTGCGACCCGCACAGCCGATCTCGCTTTGATCCGTTACAATGAAGGTGCTGCCAGCTATCTCGAAGTGGTGACTGCGCAAACCGCCGAGTTGGATTCACGCCGCGCCGCTCTAACTCTCAATACGCGCCGGCTTCAGGCCAGCGTCGATCTCATTCGCGCTCTCGGTGGCGGATGGACGGTTGAAGTCGCGAACGCCGGGCCCTAATCTTTGCATCAGCCGCAAGATGCGGCGATCTCGGTTAAGTTTCCGGAGGCTATATGCCCGACGTCATCATGAAACACGTTCCCGGTATGCGGAACGCGTCGCCGGTTCCCGTGTTGAACGTCGAGGGTCTCACCGAAAGCGTCTTTGTCGGCGAATACGTTTCTAAGAGCCGGCCTTGCATTGTTCGCGGCGCTATCAAGCATTGGCCAGCGATGCAGAGTTGGCGCGACAAAGAATATCTAAAAGCCCGCAGCGGTCATCGCGCCATCAACCTGCTGCCGCATGAATACTTTGTTTCAATGAAAAAAAACGAAGCCAGCAAAAGAACCACAAGCTTCGCCGAAGCCATCGATTATCTGCACGCGCGCGATACCAAAGCGGCCATGTTCGCAACGGGTGTCCCGGTCGAACTGGCACCAGACACCAACGGCTTCACATTTCTTGGCAAGACCGAACGAGCATTTAGCTATTTGCCGCTGCGATACTTTTTCTTTCGCAATGCTGGAACGACCTGGCACTACCACCCTTTCGATGAAACCTTGATGTCCCAAGTTATTGGCCCAAAGAAAATCGGGCTTTTAAAAGTGACCGCTCAATCTCGCGCGGTGCGAGATGTTTTCCTACATGAAACGTACTACGACAATACCGCTGCCTTTGACGACATCGATCGAGGGACCTTGCAATGGTTCTCTGCCAACCTTGAAGAGGGCGATGCGCTTTATATCCCCCCGTTATGGTGGCATGGTGTGGTTCCGCTGAATGACTCATTCGGCATAACAACAGCGGCCTGCTGGCGCTCACCTTTGTCGATTATCGCTGATTCCATCCGGAAAATGGCCGCAGGTGAATTCGAGATGATCGGCATGTCAGACGCCGCCGCTGAGTTTCCGCGCATGTACGCTCTCGCGCAAAACATGGGATTGGCGAAAGAGTTTGTCACAGCTTTGCGGCTCGGGATTTAAGCGATGGCGGGCAGGATTTATACAGGCATCGGCGGATGGACCTTCGACGAGTGGCGCGGGGTGTTCTATCCAAAAGGACTAGCGCAAAAGAAGGAGTTGGCTTTCGCTTCTTCCGTGCTTACCTCGATCGAGATCAACGGCACTTATTATTCCAGCTTCAAACCCGCTAGCTGGCAGAAGTGGCGTTCGGAAACGCCCGATGGGTTTGTATTCGCGGTCAAAGCCTCGCGGTATTGCACCAACCGCAAACAGTTGTCGGACGCGGTCGAATCCATCGAGCGTTTTGTCAGGCAAGGCCTGAGCGAATTGGGCAATCGGCTGGGGCCCATCAACTGGCAATTCATGGCGACCAAGAAATTCGACGCGGAGGACTTCGCGAGCTTTCTGAAAGCATTGCCGCACAAAGTCGATGGCATAACGCTGCGACACGCGCTCGAGGTTCGTAATCCGACCTTCAAAGATCAGAAATTCTATGACCTCGCTAAACGCTACAATGCAGCCATCGTCTATGCCGATGACGACGAGTTCCCGGAAATCGACGAGCCGACGGCCGACTTTACCTATGCGCGCCTGATGTGTACGAAGGAAAACGTCAAAACCGGCTATACCGGGCCGGAACTCGATAAATGGGCAAAACGCGCCAAGGCTTGGGCGAAGCGCGGCGATGTCTTCGTCTATTTCATCTCTGGCGCTAAGGTGCGTGCACCCGCAGCGGCGCAGGCGCTTATCGAGCGTCTTGGGTAAATCTGTACATGGCGACAGAGAAAACATTCATTACACCCAAAGATGCTGCCGCCTGGTTTCTCAGGGATATGGCGCAAGCGTCTGGGTTTGTCGTTCAAGCTTGGACGGCCGGCCGGCCCCTATCGGCTTACGCGACGTATCGCCCGCTTCTGACAGCGCCGGATCCTTGGTATTTCGCGGGCGTTGTGGCGCTGGAAGCTTGCAAGATCTGCGATTTATTTCCGCCCGAGGAAGCCAATGAAGTTCTGCGCGAAATTTTCGCTACCATGGACGCCGTCGTTGGTCGCGACAATGACGATGCTTCGGCTCTGTCCTTTCTGATCATGGGCCGCCTTGGCATGGGGGCTTTGCTGCTTCATCGCAAAGTGCCGGATAATCTGCTGGCCAAAGTCATGTTGATCCTGCTCGGCTCAGCGTCCGCAGCCGCAGCACATATGCCAGCCGACACCGCCCACGAACAAATCCGTGCGGCTTTGAAGCTAGGCCGCCCGGTTTGGTGGATGATGTTCAAGCGCCGTTATGACTTTAAGGAAAAGACGCAAACACCGCGTTTGGTGCGCTCGATTCGTGCGATGGCGGAAGATGATGTGACCGACATTGCTGAAGGTGCGGCTTAGCCGCGCCGTAAGGCTTGCTGTAAAAATTGAACTGTGGATTGAGCCATGGCGGGTTTTGCAGCTCTCCACCAATCGCTGCAGGCGCGCCGCAGTGTTTCCAGCTCCCCCGCATTCTTGAGCCGCCTTATGACTTCAGCGCCTTCCGCCCAGGTCATGACTGTCGGCATGGGGTGTGGTCCGAGCAGAGCCGTGAAGTAATCGAACCCGGGACGTTTCTCGACAATCGGGATACAACCGGCTTCAAGAGCTTCGTAAACGCGGAAGGTTTCCAAGTTGGACCAGCCGCCGGGGCAAGGCACGACAACCGTTTCATCCAGCAGGGCACGGTAGGCGTCGATGGATAGGGCATCATCGGTGTCGAATCCCGACGTCAGATGCTGAAAGCCGTTCCCCAGCGGCGTCATGGCATCGAGCATTGTTTTACGCGTCAGCTTTTTGGCGTCGCCCGCGAAGCTCCACAGATATTTACGGTCGGCCGTGGCTTTTAGGACGTGGGCGTCGCGCGCAAAGCCCGCCTTGTAGCCCAACGGAATGAAGTGCGTCCGCGAGGAATCCGCCAGCAGTTCCGAGTGATAGTTGCGGATCACGCCATCGCAGTAACGATAGGCACTGTGATCGTCTCTGAAGGTTTCATCGCTGAGATGTACAAGGATGACGCGGCAGCTGGCTTCAAACGCACGGCGATAGTAGTCGACCTTGGCTTCCACTAACCGGTTATCGACGACGATCATGACCGGAGCAAGTTGCGACCAGGTGTTGTCGACGACTTCCTTTTCCCAGGTTCCAGCCAACAGTGTGTGCAGCCAATCGCGTTCCCACGAACCTTTCGGATCGAACTGCCAAATTAAAGTCGCAGCAGGAAGGATTTGATTGCGCGCAAGGCGCCGTTCAACCAATCGCAGAAAATAGATGGCATCGCGGTCGCCGGGGTTTTTCTGCAAAATCGCAAGGAACTGAATGCCGGCTTGCTCATAAAGACCGGATTCAAACAGGCCGATGGCAGCGCGCAATTCGTCGGAATACGCTGATCCTGAAACAGGGTATCTCATCGCACTTTGATTTTTCGCCCCAATGAAGAGGTGAAACATATCGTAGCGCTGGCGATGATGGCATAAAAAACCGGCGGCTTTTAAAAAGCCGCCGGCTCATCGTCGCTCAATGAACGGAAGAAACTAAGCTTCAGCTTTCCAGCTGCCGCCGGGTCCGCGGCAGGCTGTGCCTTCTTTCGTGATGTCTTCGCTGTGGGTATGAATTTGCTCGCGGTAGGCCTTGCAGGTGATTCCGTCGCCGTTAATGGTTACGCGCGTCACCGTCGTGCTGCCGTAATTGCCGGTTTTAGTATTTTCCCAGCGGTCGGTCTGTCCCTGAGCTAGGCTATCAAGAGCGTGGAGATTGGTTTGCGCATGCCGCTCGGCATCTTCCTTGCCCATGTGATTGCCGATCGCGCCGCCGGCTACGCCGCCAAGGATGACACTAGCCGCGATCCAGGCCGGATTAGCGCCCGCGAGGGCTGCAATAATGCCGCCGAAGGCCGCGCCACCCGCGGCACCGGTCTGTGTGGACTTGTTCATGCCAGTTTCGCGCTCGATCGTATCGCAACCTGCTATGGGCAGCAGCGCAAGGCTTGCGGCTACTACAGCGATAACGGACGTGCGGCGGATAGGGCGTGTATTCGGAGTGTTTTCAAGGGCATAGGTATCCATCGCGGTTCTCCATTGGTGCCAAAATGGACTTGCCTGGGAAAAACGCTGTACACGCCATTAAGTTGCGGAAAGCCAACTCTGCATTATTTTCAAAGTGCTTAGGGCTATGAGGCCCTCGGTGTTCGTTTTGTTTTGGTCACAACTCAGTACATTGGATCATGCTCCGACTCCGAAGCCAATTCCAACCATTGCCCGACACCGCACCTCTCAAGCGTCTAGGGGAAGCGTCCGCGCGTGATTTTGGATCAACGCTGAAGATGATCTCCTGGAACATGTTCAAGGCGCGCCGCGCTGGCTGCATGCCGGATTTGACAGCGCTCAGCACCGGCGTCGAGCTGGCCTTGCTGCAGGAAGCGGTTTTACACGGCGGGCTCGCGCATCCCTTCCATCTCACCAGCGGCCTGGAATGGATCATGGCGGAGAATCTGGGCACCGCCCAACACGCAATTACCACAGGTCCCAAAACCGGCAGCCGCGTTGCCGCGCTGAGCAGCTACGCGACCAGATCAGTTGATCGCGAGCCTTTCATCGGCACGCCGAAAACATTTCTGCTGACGACGTACCCTTTTCACAATGAGCAACTCTTGGTGCTCAATGTCCATGCCATCAATTTGGTGTCGACGGCCAAGTTCGCGCGTCAAGTTGAGCAGATAGTCGCGCCGGTCGCAGCGCATAAAGGGCCGTGTATCGTCGCTGGTGATTTCAACACCTGGAATGCGGCACGTTGGCACTTGTTATTGAAAGCCATGGCCGATGTCGGCTTAACGCGTGTTCCGGCTGCCGCGCCGCAATGGCGTCACTTCAACCAAGTGTTGGATCACGTGTTTTATCGTTGGCTTAAGCTTCTCGGCGCGAGGCCGCTGAGTCATGTCAAAAGTTCAGATCACGTACCGCTGTGGGCGGAATTCGCCGCCGAGAACGTGGTCTAGTCATTACTGATCCAGGAACTTGCGGACAATCTCCGCGACCTCGGCGGTCTTCACGTCAAGCATGCCGTGGGTCCATTCCAAATCGACAATTCGCCCGTTCTTCAGCGATGCCGCCGCGCGCGGTGTGAAAGTTGTGAGATCGTCCTGCGGATTTAAGACGAGCGCCGGTTGGGTCAGCGTCGATAATGACGCCGCCAAATCGTAATTGAGCACGGCGCGCAAACCCCAGGATGAAACCTCGGGATTCTTTTGGCCATCGAGATAAATATTCCAGGTCCTGACGGGATCGGCTTCCATCTTCCAGAAATGCGTTTTGAAAGCAGGCCAGCTTTTTTCAATGCCTTTGGCGCGCTCGTCCGGGCCGTGCACGGTTAAGCGCCCGTTGAACGCGGCGCGCTCTTCGTCTGAGAACATCGGTGCGCCGATCATGACGATCTTGCGCACAGCTTTGGGCTGCTGCCGGGCCATGTCTACCGCGACGGCGCCGCCGGCGTGATATCCCATAATGTCGAAGACGCCGAGACCAAGATCGGTTTCCAACTCCAGCATGGCGGCCGCGTAGCCTGCGATCCCTGGCGCACCCGGCGGAGCATCGGACATGCCAAAGCCCGGAAAATCAGGCGCGATGACGGTGCGGTCACGGCCCATCTCGGCCAAAAATGCGTCGTAGAGGTATCCCGAACCGGGGCAGGGGTGCAGCAGCAACAGCGGGCTGCGCACGCCATCGGGCCCCGACCGGCGGTAGTGGATCTGGCCGTGCGGTCCGGGCGCATAGGCGCGGCGAACCTTGGAAGTGCCTGAAGTCATGAGCGGTGATCCTTGGACGGTCGAGGGAAACGAATTTGCCACAAATCAGGATGACGGCTAACGAAAAACAAACTGGCCGTCGATTGTTCTTGTCACAAATGAGCCGAATCTTTTTTGCCCGTCGTTCATATCCTCGGCGGCGCCAATCACAAAAAAGGCGGCGGCCTCCAGACCCTCAGTGGCGGTGCACGCGCTCCGGTTACAAATTTTGTTGCCGCCGGCTTTAAGCGCATAGCCGTCCCCAGCCAAAAGAGCAGCGCGCTTTAAAGCCCGGCCATCAGCTGCAAAGGCGTCGATTGCATGTTGAAGCCGCGCTCGGGCCACGGCCTTCTCAGTTTGGGCGGTATCCGCTTCAATGCGAGCTTTGGCGTAAGCATCAGCGTCGCTAGCGCTTGTGGCGGCGTCCGTGATTTGATTTTGCAGCTCTGTGCGTGCGGCCTCGGCGCGCGCGTTGGCGGTTTGGGCCCGTTGCGTAGACTCCTCCACGGCGCGACGCAGAGCTGCCAAGAGCAGCGCGTTGGGAGTATATGCCAGCGCGGTGATTGGTGGAGGCTCGCCCTCGGGCGGCCATTTCGCAGGCTCGAATGTCGGACCAACTGCGCCCATCATGATGAGGGCGGCATGTTCGCTCGGTGAGATCGGCGTGCAATCCGGTCCCTCGCACGACAGATGATCGCGCACGGATGGTGCCACTTCGCCGGCGGCGGCACGGCTCGCAGCGCGCTCCAAAGCCTCGCCTTGCTCGGCAGCATCATTGACCGCATCGGCCAGCGCCTGGTGGGCGCGACGCAAAGCAGCTGTGCTTTGCAAATCGCCAATGACCGCGCCCGCTTCGCGTTTTTCTGCAGAGGTGAAAGCCGCTGTGTCATGGCGGCTTAAAGCCTTAAGTGTGTCCTGATGCAGGCGATCACGCTCCTTGGCAATTGCATCGGCGCGCGCCTGGGCCTCGACCACGGCGCGCTGTAAATCCAACATCGGTGTGGCATGTGCTGCTGCCGACGCCATGATCAGCCCGATAAACAGAAGGCTTAAAGACCAAACATAACTGGAGTTTTTTTTTGGCATTGAAGGTCCGCCGGTGTGCATAAGACGGACCTAGAGTAAGGCCTATTGGGATCTTTGTCTTACTTCTGGGATGCGATTGAAACCTGACCGCTCTCGATTTTGACCGTCGTGTTACCGCGGGTTTCGACCGCACTGTTGCCCAAAAGGATGACGCAGTCGGCACAAATATTCTGCATCTTCTGTCCGGCTTTGACGGTGACGGTCTCGCTGGAGCCATCTGCTTTGTTCACAACCACGTCATAGGGTTTGCGGTCATGATTGACGATATCGACGGCTTTTGCCGGGACGACTGTGCCGACATAGACAATTCCCGCGAGGATTAAATAAGCCGCTCCACGCTGAAGCCGCGTTGGCACTATTCCGCGAAGCATATGAAACTCAGGCGCATTCATGGTTCGATCAGACAAGTTCGGGCCGTCGGCGTGTTGGAGGTTTTCGATAGCAAAGCCCTGGCCCGGTTGTCTAGGAGGGTCTTTTGCCTGCGAATCCTGCCATAAAGGATATTGTGAAAACCGTTCTCGCCCGCCTGTTTCGCGCCATTCCATTGCCGATTGCCCGGCTAATCGTCGGCCTCCTGCACGCGCGGTTTAACATCACTGTCGCTGGTGTTTTCTTCACCGCCGACGGCAGAGTGCTCATTCTCAAGCACGTTTACCGGCACCGTTATCCCTGGGGGCTGCCGGCGGGTTTTTTAGACGCCGGCGAGGTGCCCGAAGTCGCTATGGCGCGTGAGGTGAAGGAAGAGGTCGGACTAGAAGTTAAAGTCGAGCGTGTGCTGACGGCTCACCTCATTCGCCCTCGCCATATGGAAGTCGTGGTGGTCGGGACTGTTGACGCCAGACAGACCCCTCGGCCCAACCACGAGATCTTTGAAGCCGCCTTCGTGGCTGCCAATGCCTTGCCGGCGGACATGATGCCCAGCCAGGCCGCGATTGTGAGGCGCGCGATTGCCGCGCCGCCCGCCCTGAGAATCGAGGCTTAGAGTAATTTTTTCAAAGGCTTAAGATAAAGCCTGGTTGCTTATCTAGCGGTAGATCCAATAAAACCTTGCCGGCCCAAGGCCATGTGCGATAGCACCGGGCTCCATTTTTTTAGGTTCAAAGGACAGCCATGGCTGTGATCAACGTTATCAACCGCGCCGGCAAAGCTCATGTCATCCCCGGCAAGGTCGGCAATAGCCTGATGGAAAATCTGCGCGACGCCGGAATGGATGTGGAAGCCATCTGCGGCGGCTGCTGTTCTTGCGCCACCTGCCACGTCTTCCTCGATGACGCCTGGGTGAACAAAGTTCCACAGCTCAGCGCGGACGAAGCAGAACTGGTTGAGCAAACCAACAGCTACAAGGCCGGCAATTCGCGGCTTTCATGTCAGATCAAATTCACCGACGCGCTGGATGGCATTTCTCTGACGGTCGCTCCGGCCGAATAGAGCGCTTAGGTCGGCCAGCGCTTGTGCATCCATAGCCACTGGCCCGGCCGCGCACGGATCCAGTCTTCAAGGCGGCCATTGATGCGCGTAAGGGCTGCGCGGACATCGGCTTCGTTTCCATCCGGCGGAAATCTCCACGGGTCTTCCACACTTACTTTGAAGCGTCCGTCACCGAGGCGTTCGGTGCGCACCGGGAAAACCGGGCAGTCAAAGCGCATGGCCAACCGCACCACTGCGTCGCCTGTAAAAGCGCCGCGTCCGAAGAACGGAATTTCCATGCCGGTATTGATCTTCTGATCCACGACGAGAATCAGATGATCCCCGCCTTTGAGTGCTTTCAGCATAATGCGTGCGCCGGCGGTATTTTTCGGCGCCATGCCCGCCGTATAGGGTTTGCGGACTTCGCCGATGATCTCGTCTACCAGCGGATTGTTGGGCGGCCGATAGACAATGGTCAAAGGCTTGGCGAGACGCGCGAGCGCCATCGGGATGATTTCCCAATTGCCGAGATGGGCACAAAATAAAATCGCAGGCCGGCCTTCACGCGCGAGCGCGGCCAAAGTCTCGTGCCCTTCGACGACAATACGCTCGGGCTTCGCGGCCAATTGCGACAGCAAGGCGTATTCCATCATGGTGCGCCCGAAATTATCCCAGGCTTCGCTGAGAATGCGCGCCCGCGCCGTGTCATCCAGCTCGGGCATAGCCAAGGCCAAGTTGCGCTGGGCGGTGCGATGGGCGCTGGTCAAAGGCCCGACGGTGCGGCCTAACCGGCCCCCAAAGGCCGAAACAGTGTCAAAGGGGATATGCCGCACAATGCCAAAAACGATGCGCGCCAGGGCCGCCTCGGCGCGGTGACGGAATTTGTGGTGCACATCGGCTTGCAAAGGGGGCGAGGCTTGGCTCATAGGCTCAAATCATAGCATTGAGGTAGTGTCGGCCGACTTATAGCCTGGACTCTGGAAGATGTCTTTTCAGGAAGTCCGGATCTCACGGCCAAATCTCACGGGGAGCATCGGTTGCGGATTTTACAAGTTATGGCGAGCGGCCTTCATGGCGGCGCTGAAGTATTTTACGAGGACCTGGTCCAGGCTTTGGCGCGTCGTGGCGTCGACCAAGCCTGCGTGATTCGCCCCTATCCGATGCGTGCGGCATTGTTGTCGGCCGCAGGCTGCCGCGTCAGCACGATGGTATTCGGCGGGCCCTTGGATCTGGTGACGCCCTTCAAACTGCGGCGTCTGGCCGGAATTGAAAATCCCGACGTGATTCTCGGCTGGATGAACCGTGCCTGCCGCATCCTGCCGAAGGGGCCGTGGGTGAATGTCGGCAGGCTCGGTGGTTATTACAATCTCAAATACTATCGCCGCTGTGCGCACTTGATCTGCAATACGCCTGACATCGCAGACTATGTGATACGCGAGGGCCGCCCCGCCAATCAGGTTCATTACATCCCGAATTTTTGCCCAATTGCCGCTGGCCCGCCGATTGACCGCGCGTCTTTGGATACGCCGGCGGATGCGAAGGTGCTTTTGATTCTTGCGCGGCTGCATGAGGCGAAAGGCATCGACATTGCCTTGCGTGCGCTGCCGTCTGTGCCCCGCGCGTTTTTATGGATCGCGGGCGACGGCCCCTTGGAAGCGCGGCTGAAGCACCTCGCAGATGAACTTGGTGTAGCCTCACGTGTGCGCTTTCTGGGCTGGCGCGATGACCGCTCCGCGCTCTTGCGTGCCGCAGATGTGTGCCTGGTGCCCTCGCGTCATGAGCCTTTTGGCAACGTCGTCGTCAATGCCTGGGCCCACGATGTCCCGGTGGTAGCCGGCGCCAGTCAGGGGCCCGGGTTTTTGATTACCGAAGGTGTCGATGGCCTCAAGGTGCCGGTTGAGGATGTCCCTGCCTTAGCTGCCGCGATCAACGGCATATTGAATGACCCTGGGTTGAGTCGTCGCCTTGTTGAAGGTGGGCAGGCCCGTGTGGCTGCCGAGTTCTCCGAAGCCGCTGTCTTAGGCCGCTACCGCCAGGTTCTCGAAGCTGTCACACGCTAATCGGCCCTAAAGAAGGGCCTTTAAACCGGGCGCGTTAGATTGTCCTGTTCAGCCAGACAGGGCATAGTTGGGCATGCTTAAAGCGCAGGCGTCCAAGCTTTCCGCGACATCGCCGGCTTCCCATGCCCCTCCTTCGGGAGCACGTGGGCAGGGGCCTGAAGGCGTGCGCGATCACCTGCGCCTGATCGCCGAGATGACCCGCGAGTTCACGGCCTCTCACGACTACAAAACCATCGTCCATTCGTGCCTGGAGCGCATCACCAAGTATGTAGGCGCTGAAGCCGCGTCTTTGTTCCTGCTGGCTGACAATAGCGAAACCCTGGCCTGTTCGGCCTGCTACGGTCCGGTGGATATCACGGGCTTACGGATTTCTGCTAAGGCGGGCGTGGTGGGACGCGCGGTACAGACCCGCGAAGGCGCCATGGTGCGCGATGTCAGCGAAGATATCGATTTTGGCGCCGCCGTAGATGCCAAGACCGGTTTTAAAACACGCTCGCTGCTCGTCGCGCCGTTGACCATCGGCCAGGACTGCCTGGGCGCTATTGAGATCATCAATCGTGTTGGCGGTGACGGTTTGTTCACGCCTGACGATCTCATTTTGCTCGAAACGCTTGCCCGCGCAGCTGCGCTCGCCATCAATAATTTCCGTCTCACCGAAAAGATCGTGCAGCAGGAACGCCAGACCCATGAGCTGGAATTAGCGGCTGAAATCCAGCGCGATCTGCTTCCCCAACCGCGCGGCCGCGATTTTCCAATTCACGGCATCAATATCCCGGCGCGCTCTGTATCCGGCGACTTCTTCGATATCATGACGCTGCCCGACGGGCGCATCTGGTTCAATGTCGGCGACGTGTCGGGCAAGGGCATGAATGCTGCGTTGCTGATGGCCAAAACGTCGAGCCTGTTCCGCTGCCTTGCCAAAAGCGCGGAACATCCAGGCCAGTTGCTCAATGCCATTAACAGCGAACTTTGCGAGACCAACTCACGCGGCATGTTTGTGACCATGGTCGGTGGTCTTTTCAATCCCGCCACCGGGCGTCTGACGCTCACCAACGCCGGCCATGAGCCGCCGCTGCATTTTGATTTACGCACGGAACGTTTCGTTGCTATCCCGGCCGATGGGCCGCCGCTTGGTATCGCGCACGGCATCGCCGGACCTGACGGTTACCCCGTGACCGAACTCGATCTGGCCGGCGGCATGCTCTACGTCTTTACGGACGGGCTCACGGAAGCCACGACCTTTGGCGGCGGCATGTTGGGCATCGACGGCGCCCGCGCGTTGATCCGCGATCATGCCGAGGAAAGCCCCGATCTTCGTCTGAAAAGCATTTCCGGGGCCGTCAAACTTCCAGGCCAGTCGTTGCGCGATGACCTGACGCTGTTGGTGGTCGAAGACTTCCATGATGTCTTGATTGATGCGGATCGGCGCGGTGGTGTCGAGTTGACCCATGATCAGATTCACGTCCGATTCCGCCTTGCGGCGATCCTGATTGCGCAGCGAAGAAATATTCGCGTAGCTCAATTCCAATTCGTTCAAGACAGTCGTGGGTCTTGCGACGGCATAGCCCTGAACCAAATCGCAGCCTAGCTCGCGGCAGACATAATACTCTTGCGGCGTCTCGACACCTTCGGCCACCACGAGGCTACCCAGCAGATGCGCCATGCGTACGATGTGCTGCAAGAAGACTACCTTCTTGGGATCGGAGCCAATGGAGGAGATGATGAAGCGATCCAATTTCAGGATCGTCGGCTCGACGTGGTAAAAAAGCTGCAGGTTGGCGTGGCCCGACCCGAAGTCGTCAAGCGTCAGGCTGCCGAATTGATTGCGCAATTCCAAAAGCGCGGCGATGCCGCCTTCGACTTCGCTGAGCTCCTGACGTTCGGAGACTTCCAGCGCAAGGTTGGCATTGGTGAGATCATAGCGATCACGCAAGGCCGACAGCACCATACCGAGCTTGGGGCCCGCCATGATGTTACGGCCATCAAGGTTGATGAAAAGCTTGAGGGTCTTATGGCCCTCGATGCGCACAAACTTATCGAAAGCCTGGGTGATTAGATATTCCTCGACCGCCGCGAGCTGGCCGTCGTCGTAGCAGCGGTCAAAGAAGTCCGTCGGCGAGGAAAAACCCAGGGCATGGACATTGCGGGTCAGGGCTTCAAAGCCGAAGACTCGCCCGGTATGGATGTCCACGATCGGCTGGAAGGCGATGTCCAGGACGCCCGCATAGCGCACCATTCCCATCATACTAGTGGTGGAAAGGTCGAGGCCGCTGGTGGTTGGGGCAATCGGAGACACGATGACCTGGTTCATAATGGGGCCTTAAAACGAGCCCCGCGCGATGGTTTGGGAGGCTATTGCTGCGCTGCACACTTTCGATCCAAAACTACGATAACTATGCGCGCGGCGGATGCAATCAGACTCGTTACTAACAACTTAAGATTTCAAAAAAGAGTCGCATTAGGCCCAGTCCTGCATCATATCCGTATGCATTCAGCGCGTGCGCTATGGTTGCCGCGATTAGGCTGCACGCGTAGTATCCGGCCCCTTTTAGGCCCTTTCGGAGCTGTTTCTTGCGTTATGTCAGTACCCGCGGCCGGTCACCCGAGCTTGGCTTCGATGACGTTTTATTGACGGGCCTCGCTGCCGACGGCGGGCTCTATGTGCCCGAGTCTTGGCCCCGATTCTCTCCCGCCGAGATCGCGGCTCTTGCAGGCTTGGACTATCCGACGTTAGCCGCGCGTATCATGGCGCCCTTCGTGGTGGGCAGCGTCCTGGAGAAGGATCTCGCCGGCCTGACGCGGGACGCCTACAGCACCTTTACCCACAGCGCCGTGGCGCCTCTCAAGCAGCTGGCCGCTAACGACTGGCTGGTGGAGCTGTTCCACGGCCCGACCCTGGCTTTTAAAGATTACGCGCTCCAGGCCGTGGGATTGATGTTCGACCGCGTCCTGAAAGCGCGTGGCAGCCATATCACCATTGTTGGCGCGACCTCGGGCGATACGGGCTCAGCAGCGATTGAAGCCACCAAGGGCCGGGCGGCCATCGATATCTTCATTCTCCATCCCGAAGGCCGCACCTCGGAAGTTCAGCGTCGCCAGATGACGACGGTCACGGCAGCGAATGTTCACAACATCGCCGTCAAAGGCACCTTCGACGATTGCCAGGACATGGTGAAAGCCATGTTTGCGGATGTAAAATTCCGCACCGAATTGAATCTCTCAGCGGTGAATTCCATTAACTGGGCGCGCATCATGGCTCAGGTCGTTTACTATTTCTGGTCGGCGATACATGTGGGTGCGCCACACCGCTCCGTCGTGTTCTCGGTGCCGACCGGCAACTTCGGCAATGTCTTCGCCGGTTATGTCGCCGCGCGCATGGGCTTGCCGGTCGCGAAGTTCATCGTTGGCTCCAACAGCAATGACATTCTCACGCGCTATTTTGAGACCGGCGCTATGACCATGGAAGGCGTGCAGCCGACCTTAAGCCCGTCGATGGATATCCAGATCTCGTCCAATTTCGAACGCCTGCTGTTTGAAAGTCTAGGCCGTGATGGTGCGGCGGTGACACGTTTGATGGACGGTTTGAAGCAGAGCGGAACCTATACCGTGAGCGATCCCGCTTACCACGAGATGCTGAAGCAGTTCGTTGGCCAACGCCTGGATGATGCCGGCACCAAGCGTGTTATTGCCGAGGTCTACAAATCGACGGGAGAATTGATCGATCCGCATACCGCCGTCGGCGTGCATGCGGGCCGCGTTGCCAAGCTTGACCCGGCGTTGCCGCGTCTTACGTTAGCGACGGCCCATCCCGCCAAATTCCCAGCAGCGGTAAAAGCTGCGACTGGTATTCATCCGCCGTTGCCGCCGGCTCTGGCTGATCTCTTCGAGCGTCCCGAGCGCTTTACAACGCTGCCGAATGACCTCGATCAAGTGAAGGCCTTCGTTCGTGAAAACACACGCCGCTAAAGCGGTATAAGGATTAGTATGTCCGTTCAGGTCACGACACTTTCTAACGGCTTGCGGGTTGTTACCGACACCATGAGCTCGGTCGAGACCGTGGCCGTGGGTGTGTGGGTCGCGGCCGGAACGCGCCACGAGACTGCCGAGATCAACGGTATCTCGCATCTTCTCGAGCATATGGCTTTCAAGGGCACAAAACGGCGCAGTGCGCAGGCCATCGCCGAGGAAATGGATAACGTCGGCGGGCAGCTCAACGCTTATACCAGCCGCGATCACACGGCGTATTATGCGAAAGTCCTCAAGGAAGATTTGGCCCTCGCCGTCGATATCCTCTCCGACATTTTGCTGAACTCCAGCATGGATGGTGAAGAGCTCGCGCGCGAACAGCACGTGGTGGTTCAGGAAATCAACCAGGCCGACGACACGCCCGACGACATCATCTTCGATCATTTCCAAGCGGCGGCTTTTCCCGATCAGCCCATGGGTTGGCCGGTATTAGGGCGCGAAGAGATCGTGCGCGCGGTGACGCCGCAAACGCTGCGCGCCTATATGGCTGGCAACTACGCCGCCGACAACATGGTGGCCTCGGCATCTGGCGCCGTCGATCATGCGACCTTTGTGGCTCTTGTCGAACGCGCCTTCGCTGCGTTACCTCGCCGTTCGGCCGTGTCGGAAACGGCGGGACGTTACGCCGGCGGCGACTTCCGTCAGCCGCGCGATCTGGAACAAATCCACGTCGTGCTTGGTTTTGGCGGCGTGCCCCATGCTGACCCTGATTTTTATAACCTCGGCGCGCTATCGACCTTACTGGGCGAGGGCATGTCCTCGCGGTTGTTTCAAGAGATCCGCGAAAAGCGTGGCCTAGCGTACTCGGTGTTTTCGACCACGCAGTCGTTCTCCGACACGGGCCTATTCTCAATCTATCTTGGTACCGGTCACGACGACGTGCCGAAGCTGGTGCCGGTGTTGCGCGATGAGATCAAGAAAGTCGCCGAGCGCGTATCTGACGACGAGGTCAAACGCGCCCGCGCGCAAATCAAAGCGGGTTTGTTGATGTCGTTGGAAAGCCCAGGCAGCCGCTGTGCGCAAAGTGCGCGCCAGATCATGGTTTATGGCCGGCCGCTGACGACAGCGGAAATTCTCGCCAAGGTCGAAGATGTAAACGCGGCGGGCATTACGCGCGTTGCGCAACGCATTTTCTCCGGACCATCAACACTGGCGGCTCTCGGCGCGCAAAAAAGTTTGGATGGGCTCAGCGAACTGCGCACACGCCTTTAAGCGTGCCCGGCGGTCGACGAGAGCTGATGGGCTGAAATGCCAAGCTTGGCGATGGCTTTGTCCCACTTGCTATCGTAGTCCGTTGAAAACAACAAGTCAGCATCAGCTGGCACATTGAGCCAAGCATTGCGCTTGATCTCGTCGTCCAGCTGGCGCGAATCCCAGCCGGCATAACCAAGCGCCATGAGATTTTTCTGCGGGCCTGTACCTTCGGCAATGGCCTTCAGAATTTCTGTCGTGGTGCTGAGGCAAATCTCACTGCTCACTGCCAGCGTGCCGTCTCTCTGATAATCGCCCGAGTGCAGAATGAAGCCAAGCTGGGTCTGCACGGGTCCGCCGCGATGCACTTGAACACTGGTGCAGCTGTTGGAGAGTGGTTTGATATTGAGATTGTGCAGGATGTCGCCGAAGCGCACGTCCGGCAGCGGCTTGTTGACGATGAGGCCCATGGCGCCTTCATCCAGCGAATGCACACACATGTAGATGACGGCTCTGTCAAACCGCGGATCGGTCATCCCCGGCATAGCGACCAAGAGCTGACCTGTCAGGTATCCGTTCGCGCTTTTAGGTTTTGACGAGCCCATCATTCATATCATTTGCATCGATTGCGTATGAATAAGATGAGCCTAACAGGTCGCCAATACAAGACTTGAAAACGGCCTGCCACATTTCAGCCGCCACAATTCAAAGCAGCGTTACACAAGCGCTGCAATCGCGTTACAAAGCGTTCCGGTCTCGGAATTTTTCGGCTTCGGCGCGGGCGAGTTCATCGACCCGTTCATTTTCGGTATGGCCCGAATGTCCTTTGACCCAGTGCCAGCTCACCTCGTGTGTGGCGCGGGCTTCGTCGAGCATTTGCCACAAATCCACATTCTTCACCGGCTTTTTATCGGCGGTGCGCCAGCCGCGCTTCTTCCAGCTGTGAATCCATTCGGTGATGCCTTTTTGCACGTACTGGCTATCGGTCGTGACGGCAACTCGGCAAGGGCGCGTTAAACTTTTCAACCCAGCAATCACCGCCATGAGTTCCATGCGGTTGTTTGTGGTCAAGATTTCGCCGCCGGAAATCTCTTTGTCGGTGCCATTGAAACGCAGCAGTGCGCCCCATCCGCCGGGACCCGGATTTCCCAAACATGCGCCATCGGCAAATAGCTCAACGGTACCTGGCTCTACGGCGGCCATTTAGTTCAGGCCATAGGCGGAGAGATCCGTCACGCTGCGATGGAAGTTCAGCTTTTGCAGATACTCGCGCGGATTTTTCGGCTTCACCATGGCGCCCGGCGGGGTGTTGACCCAATCGTAAAGGCGGGTCAGCAAAAACCGCATAGCGCCCCCGCGTGCCAATATCGGCAGTGCCGCTTTTTCCGCCGGCGTCAGGGGTCGTACAGCTTCGTATGCAGAGAACAAACGATGCGCTTTGGTGATGTTGAACGCACCGTCGGGCTCGAAACACCATGCGTTCAGACAAATAACGATGTCATAGGCGAGAAAGTCGTTGCAGGCGAAATAGAAGTCGATCAAGCCCGAGCACTTGCCGTCGAGGAAAAAGACGTTGTCGGGAAACAGATCGGCGTGAATAACGCCCGAAGGTAAGGTGTTTGGACTCGGCCAATTTTTTGCGAGGGCATCAAGCTCGCTGCCAATCAGCGTACTCAAACCCTTTTCGATGTTCTCGGCAGCCGCACCGGTTCGGTTATAAAGATCGCGCCAACCTGCCACCGAAAGGCTGTTTTCGCGCGTCATATTATAAGCCATGCCTGCGCGGTGTAATCCGGCGAGGGCTTTACCTAATTCCGCGCAATGCTCAGCGGTAATACGGCGCGGCCACATGCCGCTGAGAAAACTGATGATTGCGGCAGGCCGTCCACATAGCGTGCGCAGGGCCTCGCCATCGCGGCCTTTCAAAGGCACTGGGCACTGCACGCCAGAGCGTGCGAGATGCTCCATAAGGCCCAGAAAGAACGGCAGCTCCTTCGGATTTACGCGCCGTTCGTACAGCGTGAGGATGAACGGCCCAGACGCGGTCTGCAGCATGTAGTTTGAATTCTCCACACCTTCGGCAATGCCCTTGCAGCTGATGATTTCACCGAAATCATAGGCCGCGGCAAACGCCTCTAGGTCTTCGTCGGAAACTTCGGTGTAAACGGCCATTTTTTATGCGCTCAATATACGAGGCAAACTGAATTTCACGGTCTCGGTGGTAACAGGAATTTCTTCCACGGTGACGTCGAAACGCTTGCGCGCAGCGGCAATCACTTCGCCGACAAGAAACTCAGGCGCCGAAGCGCCAGCCGTAACCCCAATCGTGCTGCCCGGCACGATGCGGCTCCAATCGATTTTGGATTCGTCTTCCACCAGATATGCGTGTTGAGCGCCGGATTTCTGCGCGACTTCCACAAGGCGGTTGGAGTTGCTTGAGCTGGGCGAGCCGACGACGAGAATGGTCTCGCAGCGCGCGGCGATGGCTTTGACAGCAGCCTGCCGATTGGTCGTGGCGTAGCAAATGTCTTCCTTGCGCGGCAGCGCGATTTTCGGAAACCGTCGCCTCAAGACGGCCACGATCTCCGTCGTGTCGTCCACTGACAATGTGGTTTGCGTGACGTAGGCGAGGTTGTCTGGGTCCTGTGGTTCAAAGGTTTCGGCATCCTCGACCGATTGCACCAGGATCATGGCGCCCGGCGGAAGTTGGCCCATGGTGCCGACCACCTCGGGATGGTTGGCGTGACCGATGAGGACAATCTGATGGCCTTGGCGAAAATGCCGCTCGGCTTCCACGTGCACTTTGCTCACCAGCGGACACGTGGCATCGACATACAGCAGATGGCGCGCCTCGGCGGCGGCGGGTACGGATTTAGGAACGCCGTGGGCTGAAAAAACCACAGGACGGCCTTCCGGCACTTCGTCTAATTCCTCGACGAAGACCGCGCCCTGACCGCGCAGGGTGTCGACCACATGGCTGTTATGGACGATTTCATGGCGCACGTAGACCGGCGCGCCATATTTCGCCAAGGCCCGCTCGACCACTAGAATGGCGCGGTCGACCCCGGCGCAAAACCCGCGGGGGGCGGCCAGCAGGATTTTTAAAGAGGCCATATTTGGTGCGTCGGGAGGCATTATAAGAAGTCCAAAAGGTGGTCCAAAAAGACCCGAAACGGACGCACTCCCAGGGTAACTTCTGGCCTAGTGTCCCACGGGGTCAGCCTATAGACTGCCCCGGCTTGTGACCACAGTTTGACCCCATAGCATGTGCGCCCGCCGGGCGCTCTGATAGCAAATTCGGCCCCGCGGTGAAAGCTTTGCGCCCAGGAAGACCCAGCCAGAAGCAGCGTTAACTCCGCCCTAGACTGAAAGCCTCAAGATTGAACGCCATGTTGACCCTTCGCCCGTTCCGCGCGTGCAGCCGCTTGTTCCGGTCCCAGCTTGTTCGAAAGGGCTTGCTCGGCTTGCCTTTGATTTTAGCGCTTGGTGCGCTTGCCAGTTGCCAGCGTGGCTTTGTGCCGCCGTGCCCTCCCGTGCGTATCGATAACGCCACAGCCAGTCTGACGAAGTTCAAAACCGGTCCTGGCCGGGATGTAACGGACATCGAGTATCAGGTCGAAGTGCTCGGCTATAAAGGCCAGTGCGACTACAGCAAGGACAGCGTCGCGGTGAAGTTCGATGTGGATTTCGCGATCACCGGCGGTCCGGCGGCGAAGGGCGGATCGACTCCGATTTATTATTTTGTCGCGCTTCCGCAATTTTTCCCGGCCGATGCCGGCAAACGGATCATGCAAGTTATCCACAGGCTGCCGTCGAAAGCGGGTGAACGCGAAACTTTCACCGAGTCGGGTGTGTACGCCAAAATTCCTTTGAAAAAGGACGATGCCGGCGCTGCTTACGATGTCTATGTCGGTCTTCAACCGGACAACGAACAGCTGGAATATAACCGGTCACGCGAGCGGCAATAATCCGACGAGGATTCCTGCGGTGTTGCCGTCGTTGACCGCGACAGCCGAATCAGCCGACACTCCACCCATACCGCATACCCCCGTGGAAGAGTTCGATCTCATCTTGTTTCGAGATCGGCGCCGAAGGAGCAACCGCCCTCGGAACCTCTCAGGCACCCGGACCGCGAGGGATTGGTACTCTGGAAAGTAGGCGGGTGATTTTTTCCGCCTCACCGAAGATGTAAGCCGGCGAGTTTCACGAGTGAAACTCAACTTCCGGTGAATCTTTCAGGTTTTCCGACAGAGGAGGGCGCCCCAACACCGGGACTCTGAGTCTCGATTGGCGGGGCGATCCGACCTCTTTTGGAGAGCCACTTTGCCCGACACCGCTGCGGAAAATCTGAAATCCACGCCTCTTGAAGCGCTGCATGTTGGCCTTGGCGCCAAGATGGTGCCGTTCGCCGGCTACAATATGCCGGTGCAATATCCCTTGGGCGTGCTGAAGGAGCATCTTCATACGCGCGATCAAGCCGGCCTGTTTGATGTCTCGCATATGGGGCAAGCGGAACTAACAGGTCCCGATGTGGATGCTGCGCTGGAAACGCTCGTGCCCGGCGATCTCAAAGGCCTCAAACCCGGCCAAATTCGCTACACGCTTTTGCTCAATGAAGCCGGCGGGATCATTGACGATCTGATGGTTACGCGTCCCGCCGAAGTCGGCAAAGAGAACACCCTCTATCTCGTGGTCAACGCAGCTTGCAAGGACGGCGACTTTGCGCATATAGCGGCCAAGCTGAAAGGCCGCGCCACATTGGCGCGCCATGAAGATGCGGCGTTGTTGGCGCTGCAAGGTCCAAAAGCGGTCGCGGTGCTGAGTAAATTCATTCCGGCTGCGGCATTGATGGGCTTCATGACCAGCCGCGTCGATACCTTTGAAGACGTGACTGTTCGTTTGTTCCGCTCCGGTTATACCGGCGAAGACGGCTATGAGATTTCGGTACCGGTAGCTGCTGCGACTTCCGTAGCCAACGCGTTGCTCGCGGAGCCCAGTGTACAGGCCATTGGTCTCGGCGCTCGCGATTCGCTGCGCCTTGAAGCGGGTTTGTGCCTTTACGGCAGCGATATCGATACCGCGACGACACCCAGTGAGGCTGCGCTCAATTGGGTGATCGGCACGCGTCGTCGGGCCGAAGGCGGGTTTCCGGGTGCTGCCAAAATTCTCGACCAGATCAAAAACGGCGCGCCCAAAAAGCGTGTCGGTATAAAACCGCTCGGCAAAGCGCCGGCGCGTGCCCATACCGAAATCCAAGATGGAAACGGCCAGAGCATCGGCGAAATCACTTCGGGTGGTTTTGGACCTAGCTTCAACGGTCCCGTAGCGATGGGTTACGTCACGAGCGCTTTCGCAAAAATCGGAACGCCGGTGACATTGATCGTGCGCGGCCAGCCGCATCCCGCAGAAATCGCCGCACTGCCGTTTGTGCCGCACCGTTATTTCAAGTCGTAGATTCCAAGTTGTAAAGGTAGGGGAATTGTTATGAGCGAGACGCGTTTCACCAAAGACCACGAGTGGATCAAAATCGAAGGCAAACTCGGCACCGTAGGCATCACGCAATTTGCGCAAAGCCAGCTGGGCGACATTGTGTTCGTGGAAGTGCCGGCGGCGGGCAAAGCCGTGAAGGCCGGCGGTGAAGCAGCCGTGGTGGAATCCGTCAAAGCCGCCAGCGAAGTTTACTCGCCGGTTTCCGGCACGGTGAAGGAAGGCAATTCCGCGCTGCCCGACGCGCCTGAAACCGTTAACAGCGATCCCCAAGGCGCCGGCTGGTTCTTCAAGATCGAACTGTCCGATGCCAAGGAATTGGACGGTCTTATGGATCAGGCCGCTTACGACAAATACGTCGCCGAACTCGCTTAAAAAATAACAACAAAGAACACCAACGAGGACCGTCCATGCGTTATCTGCCTTTAAGCGACACCAACCGCCGCGACATGTTGGACGCGATTGGTGCTGCGAATGTCGATGAGCTATTTCGCGATCTGCCTAAGGCGGCGTTATCTTCGGCGCGCTTTAATTTGCCGACGACCGCAAGCGAGCTCGAAGTCGAGCGCGCGCTGTCTAATATGGCCGCGAAGAATCTCAACTGCGGTGCGGCTCCGTCATTTCTCGGCGCGGGCAACTATCGTCACCATACACCGGCGTCCATGGACTACATCATTCAGCGCGGTGAGTTCCTGACGGCTTATACGCCGTATCAACCTGAAATCAGCCAAGGCACGTTGCAGGCGATTTTCGAATTTCAGACTCAGGTGGCGCTGATTACCGGCATGGAAATCGCCAACGCTTCCATGTACGACGGCGCCACGGCTTGCGCCGAAGCTGTTGCGATGGCGGCACGAGTAACTAAGCGCTCCGCTGCTCTCGTCTCGGGCAACGTACATCCGCACTATCGCGACACCACGGCCACCTGCATGAAGTTCCTGGATGTGGATGTCGAGTGCCTCGCGCCAGATCCGGCGGGCGTTGAAGATTTGCTGGGGCGTATTACGGATGAACTGGCCTGTGTGGTTGTGCAAACACCAGGATTCTTTGGGCATCTGAAGGATCACAAAATCCTCGCGGAAACTTGCCGCAAAGCTGGCGCGCTGTTGGTGGTTTGCGTCACTGAGCCCGTGGCTTTGGGCCTGATCACGCCACCCGGTCATATGGGCGCGGACATTGTCGTGGGCGAAGGCCAGTCGCTCGCGGGTCCCATGAGCTTTGGTGGACCGGGTGTAGGCTTGTTCGCGACGCGCGAGAAATTCTTGCGCCAAATGCCGGGCCGTCTTTGCGGTGAAACGACCGACGAGGACGGTCGCCGTGGCTGGGTGTTGACGCTCTCGACCCGCGAACAACATATCCGCCGCGAGAAAGCTACTTCCAATATTTGCACGAACTCGGGCCTGATTGCCTTGGCTTTCTCCACGCATATGACGCTGCTCGGAGAAGCGGGGTTTACGCGTCTCGCGCAGCTCAATCATGCGATGGCCGTGACGCTCGCCGAGAAGATTGAGAAACTGCCGGGCGTGAAGTTGCTGCCCAACGCCTTCTTCAACGAATTCGCGGTCGTGCTGCCAAAACCTGCCGCAAGCGTCGTGGAAGAATTGGCGAAGCGCAAAATCCTCGGCGGCGTGCCGGTGTCGCGTTTCTATCCGACGTATAGCGAGCTTGCGAACGTGCTGCTGTTGACCGCCACGGAAACCAATACCGCCGCCGATATCGATGCACTTGTCGCCGCTTTGAAGGAGGTGCTGTCATGACGCTCCCCACCACCGCCAGTGGCAACAAAGGTCTGCAGCTTGAGCAAGGGCTGATTTTCGAGCTCAATACACCGGGCATGACCGCTGTCGATTTGCCTACCGCGCCGAAAGTCTCCGAGCGTCTTGGCGGCTTGAAGAACACCAAAGCGATTGGTTTGCCGGGCCTATCTGAGCCCGATGTGGTGCGCCATTACACGCGTCTGTCGCAAAAGAACTATTCCATCGACAGCGGCTTCTATCCGCTCGGCTCGTGCACCATGAAACACAACCCGCGCCTGAACGAAAAAATGGCGCGGTTGCCGGGCTTTGCCGATATCCATCCTTTCCAACCGATTTCCACCGTGCAGGGCGCGCTTGAGCTGATCGATACTTGCGCCCATTGGCTGAAGGAACTCACGGGCATGGCGGCTGTCGCCATGTCGCCTGCCGCCGGCGCGCACGGTGAATTGTGCGGCTTGATGTGCATCAAGTCGGCGCATGAGGCTAATGGTCAGGGCCACCGCAAGGTCGTGCTGGTGCCGGAATCGGCCCACGGCACGAACCCGGCGACAGCTGCGTTGTGCGGCTATACCGTTGAAGCCATTCCCGCCAACGCTGAAGGCCGCGTCGATGTAGCTGCGCTCAAATCACACCTTCGTCCCGAAATCGCGGCGGTGATGATCACCAATCCGAATACCTGCGGATTGTTCGAACGTGACTGTATCGCCATCGCCGAAGCGGTTCACGCCGCTGGTGCCTACTTCTATATGGACGGCGCCAATTACAACGCCATCGTCGGGCGTTTGCGGATTGCCGACCTGGGCGTCGATGCCATGCATATCAATCTGCATAAAACTTTCTCGACGCCCCACGGTGGCGGCGGTCCTGGTGCCGGTCCGACCGTGCTGTCGGATAAGCTCGCGCCCTTCGCGCCCGTCCCGATGGTGGTCAACGCCGGCAGCGGGCTGGATGTTGAAGAACATGCCGGACATGGCACCGCCAAACAAAGCTATGGGCGCATGAAAGGTTATCACGGCCAGTTCGGTGTCTTCGTTCGCGCCGTCGCTTACATGATGGCCATGGGTGCTGATGGCTTGAAGCAAGCGTCCGGCGATGCCGTGTTGAATGCGAATTACCTGTTGGCCCGGCTATCGGCGGAACTCACGCCCGCCTTTGAAGGCCCGTGTATGCACGAAGCCGTGTTCGACGACCGTTTCCTCAAAGGAACTGGCGTTTCCACGCTCGACATCGCCAAAGCGCTCATCGACGAAGGTGTGCATCCGCCGACGATGTATTTCCCGCTGGTGGTCCATGGTGCGCTGCTGATGGAGCCTACCGAGACCGAAAGCAAATCGACATTAGATCAGTTCATCAATTCGATGCTGTCGCTTGCCCGCAAGGCCAAGAGCGGCACCGCTGAGGCC
Organism: uncultured bacterium; assembly: GCA_903896775.1. Lineage (GTDB taxonomy): Bacteria > Pseudomonadota > Alphaproteobacteria > Rhodospirillales > Rhodospirillaceae > SHVO01. Next base: position 128 of record CAITZE010000360.1, on the reverse strand, counting down.
ATGTTCAAAGCCTCGCCGCAATTGGCGCCCCGCCGTCGTCTCGATGAAACCAAAGCCGCCCGCAAGCCGATCCTGCGTTGGCTTCCTTCAACCGGAAACCAAGAAGGCGGCAACGGTGATACAAAACG
>CAITZE010000359.1 GCA_903896775.1 uncultured bacterium | reverse complement strand
TGAACCCAAATTAGAGGGCTTCCAGATTGCTTACGGGTACAATCTTTCTGTCCGCCAACTGTCGCCTTTACGGTAAAAAATCAATCGATCATGGAGGCGATTGGGCACGTCGTACCAAAACTCGATAGCCTCGGGCGCGAGGCAGAAGCCCGTCCAATAGGCCGGTCGGGGAACCGGATGGCCCGCGAAGCGGGCTTCGAATTCCGCGACCCGCGTCTGTAAAAGCGCTCGGCTCGGCAGAATGCGCGACTGCTCCGACGCCCAGCCGGCAATCTGACTTTGCCGTGGACGTGTTGCCCAATAGGCATCGGCGTCGGCGTTCGTCACTTTCGTCAAAAGCCCTTCCGCTCGCACTTGGCGGCGTAACGATTTCCAATGGAAACAAATTGCCGCAGCGGGATTAGCTGCAATCTCCTCCCCTTTGCGACTTTCGGCATTGGTATAAAACACGAAACCCTCAGGCCCCACGTCTTTCAGAAGTACGAGGCGAACCGATGGCTTTCCATCAGCTGTAGCGGTCGCCAGGCTCATGGCATTGGCCAACGCAGGTTCTTGCGTTTCAGCTTCGTCTAACCATTGACGAAAGAGTGCAATGGGATTGGAAACTTCGGGAATGAGCGGCGAGCCCTCCATGGGGCGCCTCCAGGTTCGAAACAATGACTATCGCATATGAGAGTTTAAAGTCGGCTCGATGCAGAACCTTGTCAATGCTTGCAATTTTGACATTTTACGACCGTTGACAGTGTCCTTTTGCTCCTTATTTTTGCCACCATTCCCAGGCTGAATCCGAAGCTCGAAGGCAGCTGGGAACGTCCAGGCCCGTCAAACGTTAGACATACATCTGAGAGTAGCAAAAGGATTAGACAAATGAGTGTCGTGCGGATGAAGACCCCAAAGATCATAACAGCACTTGCCGTCACCTCGGGGCTCATGTTGGCTGGCTGTACCGAGGGTCATAACGAGGCTGGCGCAACAATGACCGGCGCGGCTCTTGGCGGCTTGGTTGGTTCGCAATTCGGCCGTGGCGGCGGCAACATCGCGGCGATCGGCATCGGTGCCTTAGCTGGCGCGGCCATCGGCAATAGCATCGGCAAGCGTATGGATGACGCCGATCGTGCGAGAATGCGTGAAGCCGAACAGCGCGCTTATGGCGCGCCGCTCAATCAAACTATCATCTGGAATAATCCGGATAACGGTCACTCCGGCACCATTACGCCAGTGCGCGATGGACGTCGCCAAAGCGGTGAATACTGCCGTGAGTTCCAGTCCGAGATTAACGTCGGTGGTCAAAATCAAAAAGGATATGGCACCGCATGCCAACAGCCCGACGGTTCCTGGAAAATCGTCAGCTAATTGCGCTTCAAGCAATGATATGAAAGAGGCGGTCCCATTGGCCGCCTCTTTTTTTATGGCACGGAGGTCACACTTGCCGGCTGCGGCATAACGATACGCGCGAGCGAGACGCTCAACTGCGCGCGCTCGGAGTCCTCGGCGCTGCGCAGATACTGACCAACGCGTTTTGCCATATCGGTTTCTTTCATATCGTCGGTGCCGATATGGAAATTCAGCCCAAGCCCGAAATGATGCACAAGATCCGCGAGCGGTGTGCGTTCCAAATCGCGGCTTAGCACCCAACGATGTTCATTCGTCGCCGTAATGAACTGACCAGTCCGCAAGTCATCGAGGATCGCCGTGAGCACAATGTCGGGCGCGGCTAAGTTCTGCGCGAGGTATTCGAGTGTGAGTCCTACTCCGCCTCGCCCCACCGCCGCGAGACGTGCAAGAACTTCCAACGCCAGCAACAGGCGTCCCGCGGTGCCTTCGCCAACCTCGGCGCGCGCATAACGCCAATCCGGCAGCGTTGCGGTTACAACCGCGCCCATTAAAACCGCAAGCCAGACGAGGAAAATCCACACCAGAAAGACCGGCACAGCCGCAAGTGCGCCGTAGATCGCCTGGTAGGACGTCGTCAAAACAATGTAGAGCGCAAAAGTGTACCGCAACACCGTGAGCAGCAGAGCAGCCACGGCCGCGCCCGTCATCGCGTCTTTTAGTCGCGTGCGGCGATTGGGAAAGATCACGAACAAAAATGTGAGCGTCATCCACGTCAGCAGCGTCGGCGCCAAATTGCCCAGCAGGATTACCGCTGGTATGGGAGCCGCTTTGCCTTCGATCATTTCCTGGCTCGCGAAATATCCCAGCAATGACAGTCCGCAACCCAAGAGCACAGGGCCGATCGTTAGGACCGCTAAGAATACCAATAAACGGTGTGATAATCGACGCGGGTGGATTACTCGAAAGATTTCATCGAGCGCACTTTCAATGGTCAGCAATAAGAAAACGGCGGTGATGACAATGCCGATCACGCCGACAGGTGTGAGTTGGCCCGCTGCTTGGACGAAGTTCCCCAGGGCCTCGTTGATCTTCATGCCGGTGTCGGGCACGAGATTGGTGACAATGGCCATCTGCAAAGCCAACCGGAAGGAATCGAAAACCGGAAAAGCCGCGACGGTCGCGAGAATAAGGTCCAAAGCCGGCACCACCGCCAAAGCCGTCGAAAAGCTCAAGGCCGCCGCCGCGCGGGTGATCTGCACTTCGTCCAGGCGTTTTTTAGAGAACTGGATAAGGCCACCGGGACGGCTGAACGCCGCCTGCACCGCCCTTCGGGCACGGGCGAGACGATGGCTAAAGGAGATATCCCTTGGGGACTCTTCGGCTGGGCTCATTTGTCGCCTGCCTTGCCCAAAAAATGGTTTCGTGTAGGATGCCGCAAGTTATTGGTTCCCGAAAGCTTTTTGGCGGTTTTTGGACGCGAAACGTCGGACGAAACATGTGGGCGAGACATGGGTGATCAGCAGCAATTGATGCATGGGAAGAAGGGCTTGGTCATGGGCGTCGCCAATGACCGGTCTATTGCCTGGGCTATCGCGCAACAGGTGTCCGCGCATGGCGCTTCCCTGGCTTTCACCTACCAAGGTGAAGCCCTGGAAAAGCGGGTCCGCCCCCTCGCCCAAAGCCTGAATTCGTCTTTGATTCTGCCTTGCGACGTCACCGATTCCGGCTCGGTCGAAAGCGTTTTCGCCGAAATTCGTAAAGCCTGGGGCGGTCTCGATTTCGTGGTGCATGCGATTGCGTTTTCCGACAAAGAACAGCTTAAGGGCCGTTACTGCGATACAACGCGCGAGAACTTCTTAAAGACTATGGATATCTCGTGTTTTTCTTTCACCGAGATTTGCCGGCATGCTGAGCCCTTGATGACGAATGGCGGCAGCCTGATCACGCTCAGCTATTACGGCGCCGAACGGGTCGTGCCCAATTACAACGTCATGGGCGTAGCCAAAGCTGCGCTGGAAGCCAGCGTCCGGTATCTGGCCACAGACCTCGGCAGTAAGAATATCCGCGTTAATGCTATCTCTGCCGGGCCGATCAAAACCTTGGCAGCCAAAGGTATCGGCGACTTTAACTACATCCTGAAATGGAACGAGCTTAACGCGCCCATGGACCGCAATGTCACGCTCGAGGACGTGGGTAAGTCTGGCCTGTATTTCCTGAGCGACCTCAGCAGCGGCGTGACCGGCGAAGTCCATCACGTCGACTGTGGATACCATACGGTCGGCATGATCGCGCCGGAAGCCTCACAGCAGATTTCGGAACTGCTTGCCGGCGCCAACCTCGTCAAATAGGCGTCCTGGAATACAATATGTCCAGCAACACGTTCGGCACTCTCTTTCGCTTCACGACTTTCGGTGAAAGCCACGGTCCCGCCATTGGCTGCGTTGTCGATGGTGTGCCACCGCTGATTCCGCTGAGCGAGGCGGACCTTCAAGTGTGGCTCGACAGGCGTAAGCCGGGTCAATCCAAATACACCACGCAACGCCGCGAACCTGACGCCGTGAAAATCCTGTCTGGTGTGTTCGAAGGCGTCACCACCGGCACGCCTATTGGTTTGCTGATCGAGAATGTCGATGCACGCTCGAAAGATTATGGCGAGATCGCTGAGAAATTCCGCCCCGGCCACGCCGATTACACCTATTTGAAAAAATACGGTATTCGAGATTATCGCGGCGGCGGACGTTCGTCGGCGCGCGAAACCGCGATGCGCGTGGCGGCAGGCGCCATCGCACGCAAAGTCCTCGCCAGCCGTTTAGGCAAGGCCGTCAAAATTCGCGGCGCGCTGACGCAGATTGGTCCGCACGTCATCGACCGCAAGCGCTGGGATTGGAAGCAAGTCGACAAGAACCCGTTCTTCTCGCCCGATGCCAAGGCCGCAGAAACCTGGGCCGACTATCTCGACGGTGTGCGTAAAGCTGGGTCTTCGGCGGGCGCCGTGATCGAAATCATTGCCGAAGGCATTCCGGCAGGCCTGGGTGCGCCGATCTACGGCAAGCTGGACGCCGATATCGCCTCGGCCATGATGAGCATCAACGCGGCTAAGGGCGTAGAGATTGGCGCGGGCTTTGCCGCTGCGGCGTTCTCGGGCGAAGAGAATGCCGACGAAATGCGCGCTGGCAAAAAGAAAGGCGAGGTAAAATTCCTCTCCAATCATGCCGGCGGTATCCTTGGCGGAATCTCCAGCGGCCAAGATATTGTCGCGCGGGTCGCCATTAAACCCACCAGCTCGATCTTGACCCCGCGCAAAACCATCGACATTCACGGCCGCGATACCACCATCAGCACAAAGGGACGTCACGATCCCTGCGTAGGTATTCGTGGCGTGCCGGTCGCCGAGGCGATGCTGGCCATCGTGTTGGCCGATCACCTGCTGCGCCATCAGGCGCAATCTGGAACTTAAGGCCCTGATGTAAGGACGGCGAAGAGGTCCTCGGGGTTTTTACCGTTAGCAGAAGGACTTTTCGATATGCGCACGTTCGGTTTCGTTCTGCTCGGCATATTTTCCGGTATCGGCCTCTTGGCGATGGCTCTCTTCGCCGGGGTCCTATACCTCGCCTTCAGTTTCGAAGGCCTACACAAGTCGGCTGCGGCGGTGCCCAACAAAATAGTGCTCACGCTGGATCTCGATAAGAACTTTGTGGAAGGTCCCGGCGGCCCTCATCTCGAAGGCCTCTCACTAAAGTCTGCGACCACATTGCAGGATGCTGTCATTGCTATCCGCAAAGCCAAAGACGATGCGCGTGTTGTCGCGATCAAGGCAACGCTCGGCAATCCCAGTGTTGGCCTTGCGCAAAGCCAAGAGTTGCGCGATGCGATTGCTGAGTTTCGCGCTGCCGGTAAGCCTGCCGTTCTCTTTTCCGAGAGCATAGGTGAAGGCGAAGGCGCTTTGCCGAGCTATTATCTTGCGACAGCTTTTAGCGACATATGGGTACAGCCTTCAGGTTCAGTCGGTATCGCCGGCATTGGAACCGACGCTTTTTTCTTGAAAATTTTCCTCGCACGCTTCGGTATCAAAGGCAGTTTCGTCGCGCGCGGCGAATATAAGAGCGCGCCCGAGATGATCACCAACACCGGCATGTCCGACGCCAACCGCGAAGAAACGCGTGCCTTGCTGGGTTCATGGTTTGGCCAAATGGTGGACGGCATCGCTGCCGACCGGAAAATGAGCGCCGATGCGGTAAAGGCTTTGATCGACCAAGGCCCGCAGATGTCCAAAGAAGCGCTCGATAAGGGCCTCGTTGATCATATCGGCTATCGCGATGAATTCGACGACGCCATGAAGAAGCAATACCAAGGTGCGGGCGATGTGTCTCTTGATCGCTATGCCTCGATTTCTACACCGGGGGCTGGTGCTTCGAATAAACGCATTGCGGTTATTCATGCTGTTGGCGAGATCGACAGCGGCGGAGGCGACGACAGTCCTTTCTCTGATCGCGCCGGCATTCATTCCGACCGCATGGTCAAAGCCATTCGCAAAGCCGGTAACGACAAGAAGATCGACGCGATTATCTTGCGGATCGACAGTCCTGGTGGCTCATACGTGGCTTCCGATACAATCTGGCGCGAGATCATTCGTGTTAAGGCCGCCGGTAAACCTGTGATCGTCAGCATGGGCGATACCGCGGCCTCGGGCGGCTACTTCATCGCCATGCCTGCCGACCGCATCTTCGCCTCACCCGCCACTGTTACAGGTTCCATCGGCGTATTCACCGGCAAAATGGTGGTGGGCGACGCTCTGACCAAACTCGACATCAATCGCGAGCGCATTGCCTTTGGCGATTCCACCGGCATGTTCAGCGCGACGACTGACTTTACGCCGAAGGACATCGAACGGCTCAATCGTATGCTGGACGCGACTTACGCCGATTTCACCGGCAAGGCCGCTCAAGGTCGCGGCAAGACGGTAGAGGAAATCAACAAAGTCGCACGCGGACGTGTATGGACCGGCGCCGATGCGATTGGCGCGGGGCTCGTCGATGAACTGGGTGGCTTCTTGAAAGCGCTCGATTACACGAAGGTCAAAATCGGCCTTAAGCCTACAGATCACGTGAAGCTCGTGGAATTCTCCGATAGTCGCGAAGGTTGGTGGGACGTCTTGAAGTATTTTGACGACAGCGACGCGCCCAACGATGTCGACGCTTTTATCCGCACGGCAGCGTGGTTCACCAAGGTCTTTACGCCGCTAATGCACCAGATCAACGCTGAGGGACAAGGGCCGCAGCTTTATATGCCGCCGGTAGCCGCGAAGTAGCTTGGGTGCCGCTTTTCATCATTAGAGAAATACAACTATGGAGCATCGCCCTTTAATACACGCAGGCACTATTGTTCTGCGTTCTTCTCAACCAGAGGACATCGCCTACCGTGTATCTCTTGGGGTTGACCCTGAAATAGTCCGGATGTTTGGCGGTGGCACTTCTGAATCCCTCAAAACACTTACGGAAGAGGACGTCTCAGAATGGTTCAGAGCACTCGACCAGCACCCTTGCGCATGGGTTGTAGAATACGATGGTAGATTTTTAGGGG
>CAITZE010000358.1 GCA_903896775.1 uncultured bacterium | reverse complement strand
GCACCACCAGATCAATCTTCACGCCCGCTTGGGATGCTTGATAAAGCGCATCGATGATCTGTGGATCGACGATGGAATTCATCTTGGCCCAGATCGTTCCGGGCTTACCGGCCTTCACAAAAGCGATTTCATCTTCGATGAGCGCCAGCAGTTTCTTACGCAAGCCCAAGGGAGCAATGGCGAGTTTCTCAAGAGAATCGGGCCGTGCGTAGCCGGTCATATAGTTGAATACGCGCGTCGCATCACGGCAGAGGATGGGATCCGACGTGAAGAACGACAGGTCGGTATAAATTTTGGCGGTAACGGTATGATAGTTGCCGGTACCGAAGTGCACATAAGAGCGCGTTTCGGCCCCTTCGCGCCGCACCACCAATGATATTTTGGCGTGGGTTTTGAGGTGCACGAAGCCGAAGACCACGCTGGCCCCTGCCCGCTCCAGATCGCGCGCCCAGCGGATATTGGCTTCTTCATCGAACCGGGCTTTCAACTCAACCATGGCCGTGACCGACTTGCCGGCTTCGGCGGCTTCCACCAACGCCTTGACGATGGGGCTGTCTTTGCTGGTGCGGTACAGCGTCTGCTTGATGGAGAGCACGTTCGGATCGCGCGCGGCTTGACGCAGGAACTGCACCACAACATCGAAGGATTCGTAAGGGTGATGAACGATAATATCTTTTTGGCGAATGGCGGCTAAGCAGTCGCCGCCGAAGTCGCGAATGCGTTCCGGAAAACGCGCGTTGTAAGGCGGGAACAGGAGATCGGGCCGGTCGTCGGTGATGAGTTGCTTCAAATCGGTCTGACCGATCATGCCTTCGATCTTGAAGGAGTCAGCCTGGGAAACTTCGAGTTCGTCGCAGATCACTTTGACTTGATCCGCGGGCATATCCCCAGCTAGCGCAAGCCGAATGCATGTGCCGCGCCGGCGGCGCTTCAGCGCGCTTTCGAAACTGCCCACGAGATCTTCGGCTTCTTCGTCGATTTCCATTTCAGAATCACGAATGACGCGGAAATGTCCGGCCTGCAGGACTTTGAAGCCCGGAAATAGAGCGCCGGCAAACATCAGCACCAGGTCTTCCACCAGGATGAAACGAATACCTGCGCCTTTCAGTCGAACAAAGCGCTGCACTTGCGGCGGGATCGGCACCAGCGCGCGCATGACTTCACCGTCGGCGATACGCGCAAGCTGCAATACCAGCGCATGGCCGAGGTTCGGAATGAATGGGAAAGGGTGAGCCGGATCGACCGCGAGCGGCGTGAAGATCGGGAAGATGTGCTCCATAAAACGATCTTCGAGCGATTGGCGATCCTCAACCGAAAGGTCTTGCGGCCCGACAACCTGAATGCCTTCTTTGTTCAAGAGAGCTTTCAATTCAGTCCACGCCGCATCCTGTTCCTTGAACAGGCCGCGCACAGATTCATTGATAACGTCGAGCTGTTCCTGAGGCGTCAATCCATCGGCCGACGTCAGCGTCACCCCAGCGTTCACCTGACCCTTAAGGCCGGCGACACGCACCATGTAGAACTCGTCCAGGTTCGATGCCGAGATCGACAGGAAGCGCACGCGTTCAAGCACGGGATGGCGCGGATTACGCGCCTCTTCCAGAACGCGGGTGTTAAATGCGAGCCACGATAGCTCGCGATTGATAAAGCGCTCGCGCGGAGGAAAGGTGTTCACATCGAACGGCTGCATGACGCGAGTCTGTCGGGCGCCCTTCGCAGACTCTTTGAAAGTCTGGTCTTTCGGCATGGGTTCGGACGGTGGCATAACATGATCTCCGCTGGGAGCGCGTCCCGACTACTATCCTCTGGAATCCGCGATTCCACGCCACTGCGTCGGGAAAAGCAACTGGGCGGCGCCATATTCACAAAACTGCAATGATTTCCGTGCGTTACGCGATATCATCACAGCGGAGATTTATGGGATGTTCTGACTTAACCAAGGCGGCGGCCATTGAAAACACTGCATCTTCTACGTCACGCCAAAGCTGTCGAAGATAATCCAGGCGGGACCGATCACGTCCGACCGCTCGCCAAGCGCGGCATTGCGGCGGCAAAGGCCCTGGCGCAACATCTCGTAGACAGCTCCTTCACGGTGGGCAGAGTCTTCTGCTCGACCGCCAAACGAACACGCGAGACCTACGAGCTGATCGCTCCCGCTTTGGAGGGCGCTTCCATCGCTTACCGAGATCGGCTTTATCTGGTCAGCGGAAGCGACTTGTTGGACTTTATCCAAGGTCTTCCGGACGCGGCTGACTCAGTCATGCTCATTGGGCACAATCCCACTTTCCATAACATGGCCTTAATGCTTGCGAAAAACGCAGCTCGCGGCCACGCCGATGAACTGGCAGCGCTCAAGGAAAAATTTCCGACCTGCGCTCTGTGTAGTCTGAACTTCGATGTCGACCACTGGCGCCAGATCAAAGGCAGCGCGGGAACCCTGACCGCTTTCTTGCGACCGCGCGATCTTGACGGTGAGTGAAACTTAGCCGGCCTCAAGAACCTGCTTGATGAGCGGGATGGTGATCGGGCGCTTACCCGTCAATGAAATGCTGTCGGCCTTTGCGACCACTTCCCGCGCCGCGGCGAAACTACGGTCGATGCGCCGCACAAGATAGGCGACCACATCCGGGGCCACAACGATCTGGCGGTCGCCGAATAACTTCACGAGCACCGCTTCCATCATAGAGTCGTCGGGCGGCGCAATGCGCACCGCCGGAACGGCGGCAAGACGCGACTTGAGATCGGGCAAGAGGACCGGCCAGCGCGCAGGCGGCTCACGCGATGTCAGCAGCAGCGTGCCCCCGCGTTCCTTGACGGCGTTGAAGAGATGCAAAAGCGCACGCGGATCGGCGACGGCCTCGCCGTCTTCCAATGCCAACGCCATTGGCCCCTCGATCAAACGGGCGACCGTATCGGACCGTATATCGACAGCCGACAAAATCTGCGCTTCAGCGCGCAGCGCGAAAACGTGAACCAAGTGTGACTTGCCGCAACCGGCAGGTCCGAAGATCGCCAAAGCATGGCCGGGCCACGCTGGCCATCGGTCGATCCATTCCACCGCCTCGCGATTGCCGGATGTCACAAGGAAATCGTCACGCCCGAAAGCCGGGCGGTATCCGAGATCGAGGACGAGCTGTTGGTCTTTTGTCACAAGAGGGCTTCTGTCATGAGAAGACCCGCTATTGCGGCGCGGCCTCGGCGGACGGTGCAGTTTCGGTGCCCGGTTTTCCAAGAGTCTTACCGGCGGATGCGGCCCCGCGAGCTTGAATGATCCACACGCCGTTCTGCTGTGCGAGCGCTAAATCGTGCTGCGACATAGCGAGTTCCAATTGGCGCTGAGCGCCGGCGTAGTACAGCGTGACTTGGGCACGATCACGGGTCATTGCCTGCAGCTCGAGACGATCAATCAACTGTACCTCGTTGAGGCGGTTCTTGACCGTCAGCCACTCCTTGAGATTTCCAACCGGCACGAGCGCAGTAATTTGCGTGGTGCCACCGAAAGCTACGCGGTTGCGGCGCTTCCAGCTATCCTGCACGGCGATTGCGGTACTGGTGGCAGCAGTGACCAGCATATCCGGTCGACCCTGGCCGGGCTCGGCACCTTGCGTCAGCGATAAATCCTCCGACGGCAGATCGCTACGCAATTCCGATAGCGAGATCTGCACACCGTCAGCCGTTGCCGTCGCTGTCGCAATGACCGTGCCACCGGCGTCATAGTGTGCGGCGAACGCGTTGAGTGATGCCAAATCTTTTGACGCAGCTTGGGCTGCCGTAAGAAGGCCTGCATCTTCGCGGCCACCGACCGGAACGATCAGCGGTACAAGGCCGAGATCTTGAGGCACTTGAGACCATGCTGCGCGCCATGCATTGGAATCTTCCCACAGCTGCGGCGGTGCATCGGTACTTTCGCGGAAGAGCGGCACAACGACCAACGGCTTGCTCAAGGTTTCGGTGAACGGAATATTGGCATTACGCAGGAGCCGTCTGATCTGTGCGGGATCAAACCGCACCGTCAGGTCGGCGATATAGCGCACTGCCGAGCTACGTTCATTGGCGAGCGAGAAGTCCCGCACCATGTCGATGATTTGAGTGGCGCTGACCTGCGGCACACGATCCATGTCCTCGCGCGCGACAATCCGCGCGATGACTTTGCGGAACCCAGCGACACGGCCCTGCGTCAACCCGCGCTCATGGGCCTCGGTGATGTTTCCGGCAGTAACATCCACGGGCACATCATTGGCGACATACAGATCCTTCCCCGTGACAGGGCTGGTCGCAGCAGCGCGCGGTGTTTGGGCCATTCCAGGCCCTGCGGATAGCAGAACGGCGGCTAAAACCGCGCCCTTGAGGGCGTCGGCCAGAACCATTGCAAAGCCGCGTCGATCCAGTATGTTCGCGCTCATATCCGCCTCAATCCGTGATCCATCTCGCAAGTTATCCACAGCCCTTTGTCTCGCAGCTCGCGGTCATGACCCAGCAAAACACGCGGCCCCACGGTTTAGCCTACAAAGACGCCGGGGTCGACTATTCCAAGATCGATCCGCTTAAAATCGACGCCCAACGGGCGGCCCGGGAAACCGGCGGCAATCTCGCGCGCATGGGCTACCACGAGATCGAGGCTTCGCGTGGCGAATCGGCCTATGTCGTCGACATGGGCGATGTATTGCTGGCCTCCATTACGGAATGCCTCGGCACCAAGGTTTTGATCGCCGACGCTATGCGCCCGATCACCGGCAAAACCTATTTCGACAACCTCGCTCAGGACACCCTGGCGATGGCGATTAACGACATCATCACCGTCGGAGCGACGCCGGTGTCGGTACAAGCCTATTGGGCCGCCGGCAGCAGTAACTGGTTCGATGACAAGCAACGGGCCCACGATCTGGTGCAAGGCTGGAAAGCCGCCTGCGACCGCTGCGGCGTCAGTTGGGGTGGCGGCGAAACGCCGAGCCTCGGCGGCGTGGTTGAGTCTGGCACCATCGATCTCGCGGCATCGTGCATTGGGGTCGTCAAACCCCGCGAACGCTTGACGCTTCAAGACAAGATGAAGGCCGGCGATGCCATCGTGCTGCTGGCCTCCAGCGGCATCCACGCCAACGGTGTATCCCTCGCCCGCAAACTCGCCACACAAATTCCAGACGGCTATAGCGCGAAGTTGAGCGACGGCCGCCTTTATGGCGACGCGCTGCTGGACGCCACCATTCTTTATTCGCCCGTGACCGAAGCTTTGTTCGCTGCCGGCGTCATGCCGCATTACATCGCCAATATCACCGGTCATGGGTGGCGCAAGGTCATGCGCCATGCGGCGTCTCTGACCTATCGCTTCCACAGCGTCCCGCCAGTGCCGCCGGTGCTTTCGTTCATCCAGCAGCATGTTGGAATGAGCGACACGGACGCTTACGGCACCTTCAATATGGGCGCGGGCTTTGCATTGTTTGTGGCACCCGAAGATGCCGCCAAAACCGTGGCCGTTGCGGAAAAGGCCGGCATCGCTGCGTGGAACGCGGGTGTTATTGAAGACGGTGCCAAGAGTGTGGTGATCGAGCCGCTCAATGTCACCTTTACCGATGCCGATATGCATCTTCGCGCCTAAGCTCATGTCTTCATGAGCCGCCTGCGCGCCGATCTTTGTCTGCTTTTAACGGCGATGATCTGGGGCACGGCTTTCATCGCGCAGAAAATCGCCAATGCCACGATGGGTCCGATCTCCTTTGTCGGCGCGCGTTTTTTGCTGTCGGCAATTATGGTGATACCCCTCGCCTTATTCGAAGCACGCAAGGCAACAGTCGCATTGAGCCAGCGCGATATCGCGATCGCCGTTGTGATCGGGCTCGGCCTGCTGATTGGTTCCATCCTTCAGCAAACGGCTTTGATCACAACGAGCGCGACCAATGGCGGCTTTCTCACCGCTTTATATGTCGTGCTGGTGCCGGTTGCGACGTGGATCCTCACGCGCGAACGTATCCGAGGTTTTGTGGCGCTAGCGTGCGTCATCTCAGTGACCGGCGCGTGGCTCCTGACCTATACCGGCGAACAGCATACATGGGAGTCGGGCGATATCCTGTTGATCGTTTCTGATTTCGCCTGGGCTTTCGCTATCAGTCTTATCGCGATGTTCCTGCAGTGCGCGCCTCGCCCGTATTTTCTCGCCTGCACGCAATTCACCATCACCGGCGTCTTGGCGCTGACGGCGGGACTGCTGTTAGAACCGGGCACGGCAGATGGATGGCGCACCGCGCTGCCCGCCATCCTTTACGCGGGGCTGATTTCCGGCGGCGTGGCCTTCACATTGCAGATTGTCGCGCAGCGTCACACGCCGGCACCAGAAGCTGCGCTCATCATGTCGTTGGAAAGCGTATTTGCGGCGATCGCGGGCGCCGTTCTTTTGGCCGAACGCCCGACACCGCTTGCGATGCTAGGATGCGTGCTGATCCTGGGCGGCGTCGTGACAGCTGAAATGGGGCCAGCGGTGTTGGCGCGCTTTAGATCCGATCGAGATCAATCTCGCGCGCGATGATGCGCTTTAGCGTCTCGGGATATAATTGCTGCTCTTTGGCTTGAACGCGTGCCGCAAGCGTCTCGGGCGTGTCGCCCGTTTCCACTGGGACGCGTGCCTGAGCCACGAGCGGACCGTGATCGT
>CAITZE010000357.1 GCA_903896775.1 uncultured bacterium | reverse complement strand
CGCCACCAGAATCTCGACGCCGGCATTCATGGCGCTCACTTGCGTGCCTTGACCGACGCCGCCGTAGATCACGGTGCGTTTGAAGCCGAGGTGCTTGCCGTAGGTGGCAAAGCCTTCGCCGATCTGGACCGCAAGTTCGCGAGTCGGTGTCAGGATCAACGCACGCGGGCAACGCGGTGCGGCCTTGATGCGGTTGGCAGCCATGCGTTGCAGGATCGGCAGCGCGAAGGCTGCTGTCTTGCCGGTGCCGGTCTGGGCGATGCCCAGCATGTCACGGCCTTCGATCAGCATGGGAATGGCTTGCTGCTGAATCGGGGTCGGAACGCTATAGCCTTCGGCCGTCAGGGCGCGCAGAAGCGGCTCGATGAGGCCGAGGTCGGAAAAAGTAGTCATGTATTTGTCGCTTTCAAAAATCGCATACGCACAGAAGCCGCGCCAAAAAGGCGCGATACTTCAAATGGGTTTGCTTAAACCCGGTGGGCACGCAACCGACGGGAGGGAGAATTAACTTCTCGAGGAACGGTGCCCTACGCTGTGAAAGCGGAAAGTCTGGCACCTGCGCGCGAATCGCGAGACGTTGCCGCATGATGCGGCTGCGAGGGGATGTAGGCTTTAAAGGTTAATAAGTCAATTACTTTCTCGGTTTGGCGGCTTTCCAGGCCGACGTCTAATGGCCTGAACCGCCGTTTCCAGCGCATCTAAAAAGCGCGAGCGATCCTGCTTTTGGAAAGGCGCGGGGCCGCTGGTGATCTCGCCGGTCTCACGCAAATGCGTGTGCAGGTCGCGCATTGCAACCGCCATGCTGATGGAATCTTGATCGAGGGGCTTACCGTTGGGGCGCAGGATTTTTGCACCTTTGGCGACGCAGCGTGCTGCCAACGGAATGTCCGAGGTGATGACAATGTCGCGGTCCGTCACGCGCTCGGCGATCCAATCGTCGGCGGCATCGGGGTGGTTGTTGACGGTGAAGCGCTGCACCAGCGGATGATCGGGCCCGCGCATCCAGCTATTGCTGACTAACAACACTGGCAGGTTATGGCGGTCGGCAACGCGCACGACTTCATCTTTTACGGCGCAGGCATCGGCATCGACGAAAATCTGCACGGGGTCCGTTCTCCGGTTCAGCTACGCGTACCGTAAAGATTGGTTTAGCCGAACTTTTATGGGGACGGTAGTTCCACCGATCGTGACCGTCTTGTTGCGTCGCGCCCGTCGCCGTAGAGTCTGCACCGAGAGGATTAATCGGGCAGGGTTAATCGGGGGGACAATGACAGACAGGCTTTCAAGGCCGGAACGGCGCGCCCTCCAGCGCCAGGACGCGGAGATTCTGCCTTTGCCGCTCAGCATGGGCACGGATCCCCGGCCTGCGGCGGCTCATGTCCGTCACGTCATCCATCTGCTGCGGGGCGTGCATTCGGATTCGCCATGCTCCGATGCAGTGGCTCATGTCACAGCGCTTTTCGATCGCACCGTTTCACCACAGCCACCGACGCCACTCGCTTGCCGCAAAGGCTGCTCGCATTGCTGTACGCAGTTGGTTGTTCTGACCGCGCCGGAAGCGTTCTTTGTGGCGGCGCAGTTGCGCAAACGCCCCAACACAGTGGCCGCCATTATCGAAGCCCATCACCGTACACAAGGTTTGGCCATTAACGAGCGGCTGCAAAGTAAGGTCCTATGCCCGCTTCTCGACGACGCGATTTGCTCGATCTATGCCGCGCGGCCGTTGGGCTGCCACGCTTTCGTTTCGACCAATCTTGAAGCTTGTCTCGCGACTTTTGAGCGCGGCGAGGTTCCGAATATCCCAATGCCAGCCGACTATGTTTCGGTACTTTATACCTGCCGCATTCTACTTTTAGCGGCGCTGCGGCTCGCTGGCTTGAATTCGTCGGTTTATGAAATGAATGCGGCTTTAGCTGTTATTCTTGCACAAGATAACGCCGAGGCGCGCTGGTTGGCCGGTGAGGATGTGTTGGCAAGTGTGCCAGCCACGGCGCCACCGCCGCCTCAGTTCAATGACGCTATCGCCAAGATGGCGGCCTTCGTGGCGCCCACGGTTTAAAGAAGGCTTGATTACACGCGTGTGAGCTTCGCAGCAGGACTCCATTTAACCTCGAAAAAGGCTATAATGCCTGGACCCTATGCCAGGCTGGCATGGCGCGGAGGATAGGCGATGGTTTACACTCTCAATGTCAACGGCGTGAGCCGTACAGTCGATGTCGACGACGCCACGCCATTGCTGTGGGTGTTGCGCGATGTCCTCGACATGAAGGGCACAAAATTCGGCTGCGGCGCGGGTTTGTGTGGCGCTTGCACAGTCCATTTGAACGGCGTCGCTGTGCGCTCTTGTTCAACACCCATCGCCGGTGTTGGCACGGCGGCGATCACCACCATCGAAGGCATCGGCGAAAATCCCGTCGGCAAGAAAATTCAAGACGCCTGGCTGGAGATCGATGTCGCGCAGTGTGGCTACTGCCAAGCAGGCCAGATCATGTCGGCCACCGCTTTGCTCACGCATACGCCGAAACCCACTGATGACGACATCACGGCGCATATGAACGGCAATCTCTGCCGGTGCGCTACCTACAACCGTATCCGCACCGCCATCAAGCTCGCGGCCGGCGAAGCTCCGACGAAGGGAGCGTAATCATGAACGCTATTCGCTCGAAGGTCTCGCGCCGCACGTTCCTGAAGGCCAGCGCCGTTACCGGTGGCGGGTTGTTGCTCAGTTTCAGCTTGCCGCAACTTGCCGGCGCGACCACCGGTCCCGCCGAGGCGACGCTCAATGCTTATGTCCGCATCGCCGCCGACGGTATCGTCACCATTGCCGCCAAGAATCCTGAAGTCGGGCAGGGCATCAAAACGGCGCTGCCGATGATCATCGCCGAAGAGCTCGATGTGGATTGGAAAAATGTGCGCATCGAGATGGCTGCGGTCGACGCCGAAAAATACGGCGCGCAAACTGCAGGTGGCAGCACATCGATCCCGCGCAACTGGGATAATTTGCGCCGCGTTGGTGCCGCTGGCCGACAAATGCTGGTCTCGGCGGCCGCAAAAACACTAAAGGTTCCTGAGGGCGAGTTGACGACGGCGGACGGCAATGTGAGCCATGCCGCATCCAATCGTACATTAAGCTACGGCGCACTCGCGGCTACTGCCGCGACTTTGCCGGTGCCAGATCTCAAAACGGTGGCGCTTAAAGATCCAGCCAACTTCAAGATCATCGGTCAGCGCACAGAAGACATCGATGCGCCGAAGATTGTTACCGGCCAGCCGCTTTACGGCATTGACGTTACGATGCCCGGTATGCTGTACGCGGTTTTTGAAAAATGCGCAGTGTTCGGCGGCACGGTTGCACGCGCTAATCTTGACGACGTTAAATCCATGCCGGGCGTGCGCCACGCCTTTATCATTCCAGGCACGCTCGTGCCGGGCGAGGTAAATCTCGGCGGCGGCCTTTCCGGAGGTGTCGCGATTGTCGCCGATACCTGGTGGCGGGCGAAAATCGCCCGCGGTAAACTACGCGTCGATTGGAATCTGCCGCCGACGGCGTCGCAAAGCAGCGTCGGTTATGCGGCGCGTGCCGCCGAGCTCGCAAAACAAAAGCCAGAGATGTCGGTTCGCGTTGACGGTGATGTCGACGCCGCGTTTAAGGGCGCGGCGAAAGTTGTCGAAGCTTCTTACAGCTATCCGTTCCTCGCCCATGCGCCTATGGAGCCTCAAAACGCGACCGCGCATTTCAAAGACGGCAAAGTCGAAATTTGGGTGCCAACTCAGGCTCCCGGTGGCGGCCGCACACAAGCAGCAAAAGCCCTCGGTATGTCGGAGAAAGACATCACCGTTTACATGACGCGCGGCGGAGGCGGCTTTGGACGGCGCCTGACTTCCGAATTCATGACCGAAGCGGCCTGGATTTCGCGCGAAGTCGGCACGCCGGTGAAGTTGCTTTGGACGCGCGAAGACGACATGCGTCACGATGCTTATCGTCCCGGCGGCTTTCATAATTTCAAAGCCGGTCTGGATGCGAACGGTAAGTTGATCGCGCTTCGCGATCATTTCGTCAGTTATGGCAGCGACGGCAAGTTCGCCAACAGCGCGAATCTCAGCAACGATATTTTCCCCGCGGAATTTGTGCCGAACCTCGACTACGGCGCCAGCCTCATTCCACTGGGGACCCCGACGGGCCCCATGCGCGCGCCGCGTAGCAATGGTCTTGCCATGGTGTTCCAATCGTTCCTGGATGAGATTGCCCATGCGGCGGGACGCGATCCGCTGGAATTCCATCTCGATCTTTTACGCGAACATCGCGCAACATCTCCAACACCGTTGCCCTTTGACGCCGCGCGCATGACGACGGCCTTAAAGACCGTTGCCGAGGTGGCCGGTTGGGGCAAACGCGAATTGCCGAAGGGCACGGGCCTTGGTCTTGCGTATTACTTCTCACATTCGGGTTACGTGGCGCATGTGGCCGAAGTCACAGTCACGCCCGACGTGCCGCTCAGCGTCAACAGCGTGAAGGTCAACAAAGTCTGGGTTGCCGCCGATGTCGGTCAACACATTGTCAATCCGTCGGGCGCTGAGAACCAGGTTCAAGGCGCGGTGCTGGACGGCATTGGGCAGATTTTAGGCCAAGAAATCACCATCGCCCATGGCGGTACCGTCGAAAGCAATTTCGATACGTATCCGCTGCTGCGGATGCGCCAAGCACCGCCGGTCGAAGTGCACTTCATTCTATCGCAGAACTCGCCGACGGGCCTTGGTGAACCGGCGCTGCCGCCGACACTCCCCGCCGTGGCCAATGCTATTTTTGCCGCCAGCGGCAAACGTCTGCGCGATGTGCCTTTGAATAAATCCATGCACGGCAGCGCTTCGGCTTAATTTACCGGATCAGGCTTTCTGCGGCGGGGCAGCCATAAGGGCTAGGTATTGCTCGCCGGCCTTCGCGGCAATTGCATTGCGCCGTTCCAAAAGAAGCAGGCAGCGATAGGCAAGATCGTAGGATCGGTAACACCCGTGCGCGATGAGGCAGATGTTTTTGAGCTGCTCATCGGATAGTCCGCCTGCGTCGCGAAAGTCCTTCATGTAAACCATATCAGCTTCAAGCAATTGGTTCAGCGGCTGATAGGGATTGTTGTTAACGATCAACGGTGCGATGGGGCATTTTTTCACATCGGCAAAACAGTGCGGCATGAACCCCTGCCGCCGCAGCTCCACGTCGATCTCTCCCAGTCCCGGCTGATTGTTGTAGAGCGTCACAAATGACACTTCGATTTGAATGACGGACGCAGTTGCCAGCAAGCGCGTCGCATTGCGAAGCGCATCCAGCTCGCCGCCCTGGATATCGATCTTCAAGAAATCGAGCTGCCCAATCTCGGCAATGTCATCCAGACGTCTGGTTTCCAGCGGCACCTGCCGAATGATCTGGGCATTCTGTTCAAAGATCGGAAACACGTTCAGTGACGCGGCGCTGGGCTTAAGCGTGCTGGTCCAACCCGAGTAGCGGCATATGTTGAGAGTTTTGGCCGTGCCATCGCCGACGGCATAAGGCAGATAGGTCTCAAAATTTGATCTGCTGCGATTGAGCGCCGTTAGAGCTTCTTCCTGCGGCTCAAACCCGGTAACCCGGCACAAACCTGCGCTCAACAGAGGCTTATACGGCGGATCGCCGTCGATCGGATTGGCCCCGACATCGACGATCTCCGTAAGCCGTTCGAACTTCAACAGGTCGTGAAGCGGTTTAAGCATGGGGGCCGCCAATCCAGACTAAGGCTGGAATATGCCAGAGCGGTTACGTATCGTGCACGCGTTTCTTTGCTTCGTTTTGACACCGAAGGAGCCGGCATCGTGAGTGATCGCCTATCTCGGCCCGAACGCCGCGCTTTGGTACGCGAGGACGAGGGCCTTTTGTCGATGCCGGTGAATATCGGCGGGGATTCGCGGCGCGTGGAGGCACAGATCCGCCACCTCGTCGGATTATTCCGATCCGACCGTTCAGCGTCGCCAAGTTCCGACGTCATGGCCCATATCTTGGGGATCTTCGACAAAACCACGCCGGTTTCCACAAATGCCAAAGTGGCGTGCAAGCGCGGCTGCGCTCACTGCTGTTATCAGCGCGTGACTATCCTGGCGCCTGAAGCGTTCGCAATTGCCAATTACATTCGCAGCGATAAGGACAAAATCGCCGCAATCATTCAGACCCATCAGCAGACTAAAGGCCTGTCGGAAGAGCAACGCCGACACGCGCGGGTGCCATGCCCATTGCTGAACGAAGCCGCCGCATGTTCAATCTATGCAATGCGACCCACGGGCTGTCGTGGGGCCATGTCGCTCGACGTAAACGCTTGCATCGCGGCCTATGTGGATTTGAAGAATACCGGCATCCCCATGCCTATTGACCACATCAAGACCATGAACGTTATGCGTATGATTCTGTCGGCGGCCATGACACTGGTACAACTGCCAATCACGGGTTTTGAGTTGATCGGTGCGGTGGCGGTAGCGCTAAGCGAAAACGCCGAGCAGCGCTGGCGTAGCGGCGAAAACGTCTTTGCCAGCGTCGACGTGGATAGTTCCACCCCGCCGGTTTTCCTAGCGCAGGTCGATGGCATGGCGCGCCGCGTGGCGCCGACGGTCTGATCGCCTATTTGGCGCGGAGTTGCTGTTCGATACGTCGGTCTGGCACCAGCCACATCAGCGCAACAAAGACGTATATGCCGCAAGCGATCCAAGGCTCGAAAAACGAACTTATGATCGCTGCTGTATAAAGCACCGGAGAGGCCTTACCTTTAAGATCGCGGCCCACGGCTTTGGCGACCAGTGCGTTATCGGCATGGCACGTGATAATCACTTGCTGCAAAATGTAGTAGGCGATGGCCGCCATCAACATGACGCCGCCGTACATCGCCATCGGCGCGCCCGCGAACTGGTTTTCCCCCACCCAGCCGGTGACGAAGGGAAACAGCGATAGCCAGAATAGCAGATTAAGATTGGCCCACAGCACGCCACCCGTCACATGTTGTGTGGCATGCAGCATGTGATGGTGATTGTTCCAATAAATGCCGACATAGATGAAGCTTAGCACGTAGCTCACGAAGACCGGCAAAAGCGGCACAAGCGCTGCAAAGTCTTCACCGTGCGGTACCTTTATCTCCAGCACCATGATTGTGATGATTATGGCGAACACGCCATCGCTGAACGCCTCAAGTCTACCTTTGCCCATCATGCGCGGATTCCTACCCCCTAAACCAGCCCAGCATATGGGATTTCGCCGGGAATGACAGGTAACCAGTACGCAACTGAATGGGCTTGGCGCTGCTTTCATTTCGTCTTTGTCGGCGGGTGTTGTCGGCGGGTTAACAGCGACGCAGTTTGAGTTCCTCAATACAACGGCTTTCCAAGCTCTTTCGTCGACGCAGCTCTCGGCGCTCTCGACGACGCAGATTCTGCAAAGCGACAATGGTGTGACCATCGTCGGTTTTAACACGACCGACCTCGCTGTTTTGACCACGACTCAGCTTGGCGGTTTGTCGTCCACGCAGATCGGCCGATTATCGTCGCATCAGATCGCCGCTCTCTCGAGTAACGTCATCGCCAATTTGTCCTCGACGCAGATCGGTGGACTCAGCGTTATGCAAGCCAACCGCACTCTCCCGACTTTAAGCGTCGTCGACCTTATGCCAGTCGGCCCGGGTGAACTGGGTGTAAGCGCGCATCAGCAGCGGATAAAGCGATTCCGGTAGCGCACGGAATGCTGTGCGCGTCATATCCAGCGAACAGCGTGTGAAGTGGTTAACTTCGTCGAAAAACCACGTGCGTGTGTACGGGGTATAAAGAATAGGCCGTATGCGCTTGCTGCCATTAGGCATGCCCGCGTGCATGGTGCGATAATCGAGCAGCAGACAATCACCACGCTGCAATGAGAACGTCGTGGCGTCTTCCAGCTTCGGCTCCATGTAGCTTGGCCATCGGTGCGATCCAAGCCAAACAGCGGTGGGCCCCATCTCCAGGTCCACATCCAAAAGCGGCACCGCCACATTAACCGCATAGATTGGGAGGGCTTGCCCGCCGTCGGCATGAAACAGATGCGCATGAGCATCTGGTTGCGTTGAAAGCCGCGCCGCATGTTCGTTCAAATCCCGCACGGGGATGAGCAATCAAAAGCATGGAAATTCAATAGTATTAGAGGTGGCGTCCCCGGCGGGATTCGAACCCACGACCCCCAGATTAGGAATCTGGTACTCTATCCAGCTGAGCTACGGGAACATGCCACAGGCGGGCGTCGGTCTTATACCACGCACACTTTTGCCGTGCATCCTTAAGGGGATATTTGAAACGCCAATTTAAGAGGGGCGCAAAAACGAAAAAGGCGCGCCGTACATCCGGGCGCGCCTCACAAAAGAGCCTAAGCTCCAATGCGTCGTTTCTTATTTTAGGCCGGTAGTCTTAATGAACCCTTACCGGCTCTAAATCATTTTGCCGCACGGCCGACCACGCGAGGTCGAAACTTTGGGCCGCGCCGAGCGGATCACCGGCCGCGCTGTGGATCGTCCACATTGGCGTATCGTTCACGATAGCGCGGCGGATATAGGCGATTTCGCTCAATCCGAGTCGCGCCAAATCAAGCGGTGTTGCGCCACTGTCGGCGGTCAGCATGGTGCGGGGCGTCGGTTCATCGGCGATGCTTTCGTCGATGTCTTCAGTGCCGGTATTGATGTCGTCTTTATCGAGGTCTTTGTCGTACATGTGATCCTCCTTCCGAGCGATCATTCCGCAAGCGGCCCGTCTCACTTATTAAATGGCGCCGCCGGTGGTTTTGTTGCCGCACATACAGGGTTTACTTGTAAGGCCTATTTGTGCGGATCGAGGTCGATGGTTTTAGGCGAGGCTTTGCGTTTAGCGTCTGCGCTTTTAATTTCGATCTGGGTGACTTTGGGTTGGGGTACGGGACGTTCCAGATCGATATGTAGTAGGCCGTTGGTCACTTCCGCGCCGCGCACTTCAATACCTTCAGCGAGCACAAAGCTGCGTGTAAACTGCCGTGCGGCAATACCACGATGGAGATAAATCCGGTTGGTATTGCCGTCTTCCTGTTGCCGCCCGCGGATGACGAGTTGGTTGTCTTCCACGCTTACAGCGAGGTCGTCGTCGGAGAATCCGGCCACAGCCAGGGTGATGCGCAAACGATGCTCGCCGGTCTGTTCGATGTTGTAAGGCGGATAGCCTTCACCCGCGGTCTTATTGACGCGGTCCAGCACACGCTCGATATGGTCGAACCCCAACAGCAACGGGCTCGAGAAAACTGAAACTCTCGTCATCGTAGTATCTTCATCTTGTCGTCTCCTCCAAAAGAGCGAGAACGGTGGGTCGCCCAAGTGTGGCGCGACCCCTCCTATGTTGGGTGCCGAAGCCTTGCCGTCAAGACCCGCGAAATCATCCCAATGTGGCTCTAATACTATGTAATTCCAGGCTTTATCGCTACGGCTTAGTGCGCTTTGTAAATAGGAAAAGGCCAAGCGCCGGGACAACAAGGGTGGCCGCCAGGAAAAATGGCGCTCCCGGCCCACCGTGCGCAAAAACGGCTCCGGAAAACGCTGGGCCGACGACCCGGCTCAAGGACGTAACCCCTTGATAAATACCCAAAACCGCCCCGCGTTCGTGTTCGCCGGCTTCGCTTGAAACGAGGCTTGAAAGGCTCGGGGTAAACAGAGCCGACCCTAAGGCCAACACGCCGCAGGCTATCAACATGCCGTGCTCGCTGTCGGCTGTGGCAATGCTGCCGTAGCCGATGACCAAAAACACCAAGGCCATCATTGCGAGTCTCGATTCCCCGAAGCGGCGTGTGAGTGGGCCGATGGCGCCGCCCTGAATGATGACGCTGATAACGCCCATGAAGGTCAGCACATAACCGATCTGTGCCGGACCGTAGGCGAACAGCGCGTTGGCCCATAAAGCGAAGACTGTTTCGAACAAGGCCCAGGCGGTAACGGCGAGAAAACTTGCGGCGATCAGCACGGCGAGCGTCTTGCGTCCGAAAGCGGCGCGCATTTTTTCGGACAAGGAGACTTTTGGCGCATCCAATTTTTGCGCGCGCATTTCCGGCTTCAAACTCTCTTTCAGAAACAGCAGAACGCCTGCCGCCGCGAGCACGGTGACGGTGGCGGCGGCAAGGGCAGGGGATGTGAAGTCGGCTGTGGCAACATCGTGACCGCCGAGAATGCCGCCGATGGCCGGACCAAAGATGAAGCCGAGGCCAAAGGCCGCACCCAAAACGCCCATGCCTTTGGCGCGGGTCGCAGGCGTGGTGATATCGGTGATGTAAGCCTGCGCGGCGGCGATATTGCCGGCCATGATACCGCCGAAAAGCCGACTGAGAATGAGCAGGCTCAAGCTATCTGCGGTGGCCAGCAAAACATACGACGCTGCTAACCCTAAACTCGTAAGCGCGAGAACCGGTTTGCGACCGTAGGTGTCGCTGAGTTTGCCCCATAGGGGTGCGGCGATGAATTGCCCAACGGAATAAAGTCCCAGCACCAAGGTCACGACCTCGGGTCCTGCCCCAACCCGTTCGACGTAAAACGGCAAAAGCGGGATCAGGAGGCCGAAGCCCACGAGGTCCATGAAGATGATGAGGAATAGAATAGGCATCTGAAATCGAGGCTACCGAAGGCGTGAAATCAAAGAGCGAAGACGCCGCACCATAAAAGTGGCTGGCTTAAAAGTCGAGCCGGCCAGCCCTCAAATCGAGTAGCCTTCGAATACTTGCTCGAATGCTTATAAGATGGCATCGATAATTGTCTCGACAGACTTTCTATAAAGAGAAGTTATGACTGTTCCTTCCGCTGCAATGCCGCACACAAACGAATCCGCTGGAAGCTTGCCGGCGGATCTGCGTTCTCGCCTACCTGCTCTTCGCGACGAAGTGCTGGCGCGGGGTTATGTCGTGCTGCGCCATGACGCGCTGACAGGCGTTATCCACAAGGCTCGCCGCGAATACATTGATGTTTTGGCGAGCCTGCCTTTGCATGCGCAAGCCGATAAATTTCGCCCCGACGATCTTCAAATGGCGCCGTGGCGGAAAACTGCAATCGGCAGCACCAATGGCATCGGCGAAGGTTACGCGCAGTTTCTATTGACCACATACTTCCACGAACGCGCGGCGAATTTTCCGAACCTTACCGCGCTCTTTGCGATTCTTGTGGAGCTGCGCAACGCGTTGACAGATCTTCGCCCGGACTTTGGAAGCGATGGTGCGCGTGATAAATTCTGGAATGCGTGCCGCGTTCATCATTATCCGCGCGGCGGTGGGTTCATGTCTGGGCATCGCGACGCCCATTTCCCGTCTGTGCTGAAAGGCAACGGCCTGTCGTTCCTGCAAAGCATGGCCTGTTTGTCGAAGCGCGGCGAAGATTTCATTTCCGGCGGCGGCTTCCTGCGTGACCGCAACGACGCCGTAGTTTCAACCGATACCGAAGACTCCTTCGGCAGCATCGTTCTCTTCGACGGCTCCATCGTTCACGGCGTCGACACCATCGATCCCAATGTTGTCGCCGACTTTAATGCGACGTCGGGACGGGTAGCGGCCTTT
>CAITZE010000356.1 GCA_903896775.1 uncultured bacterium | reverse complement strand
GGCGGGGCCGGCGGCGGGCGTTCCTGCCATTCCGGCAATCGCATCCACACGCGCAAGCCTGCGGCGGGGCCGAAGCCTTTGGCGGTGTTGGGATCGCCGCCGAGCGCCGACAACACACTCATGCCCCATGACCAGCCGCCGCGCGTCATGGCGCTGGCGATCTCGGCCAGCGGCTTGGCTTCGAGATCGTGCAAGCTGGCGAGTTCACTCAGCAAAGCCTTCGCGGCTTGCAAAAGCGCCAGCGGGCGATCTTCCAGCGCGGCTGGCGCAGGCAGGCCAAGCGCTTGCGCAAGCCCCGCGATGGTCGGCAGACAAAATATCGCCGGGCGTACGAACGCGAACAACTCCAGCACATCGTAAGACGGAAAACGCTCGGTCTTGAGGCGCGCTGCTGTGGCCGGCAAATGGCACACGATGGGCCGCGCGGCGGCGATGCGCTGGCTGATGGATTTCCCAGGTTTGACGGTGATCTCGCCGCCCGGATTCAACACCGCCGCCATGGTCCAATCGGCCGCTACGATGGGCACGTCGGGCATGAGAATGCGGCGCGGGGTGGGGGGAACAACGACGTTCATATCTGCGACCTGTAACCGCAGATCGCCCATGAAGCAAGTTAGCGAAGCAAGAAATCTACCGTGTTCCTATTGTCATTCTTGGCCTCCGATAGGAGGCCGAGAATCCAGAGCACGATACTCCTGGATCTTCGGCCCCTAAAACAAAGATGGGGGCCAAGGATGACTTAGATATTTTCGTCGCTTTCAGACTGCTGCGGCGTGTCGAGGACGATCCCTTCGTGGGGCCTCAAGCACAAGAGATTGCTGACGGTTTCGCCTGTGCGGTCGGCGATGGTAGAGAGCAGAACGTTCCCTTGCGCGAGGGGCGTGTAAACCGTGGTGCCGGCGAAGTTGAGGAAAACCGTCAGGCGCTGGCCGCCCCACAGGCGTTCATAGACCAGCACTTCGCCGCGGCTTTCTATGATGCCGTAACCGCCGACGGCCAGAGCCGGCGTGCGCCGCCGGAGCGCAATCATATCGCGCACGAAGCGCAATAAGGATTTAGCGTCGGCGCGTTGGCTTTCGACATTTTTGTGGGCGAGATCATCGTTCAACGGCAGCCACGGTTCGCCTGCGGTGAAGCCACCGGCGGCGGTGTTTTCCCAGGGCATCGGCGTGCGCACAGGATCGCGGCCGAAACCGAAGCCCGGCACACGCAGCTCCCATGGATCTTGCACGCGCTCCGGCGGGATCTTCACATCGGTCAGGCCCAGCTCGTCGCCATAATAAAGTGTCGGCGTGCCGCGCAAAGTCAGCAACAACATGGCGGCCAGTGGCGCATTGGCGGGCTCGACACGGGTCGCGATGCGCGCACGGTCGTGATTGCCGAGAACCCAATTGGGCCAGCAGCCCGGCGGCAACAGGCCATCGTATTGCGCGATGAGATCGGCGATGAAAGACGCTTTCCACGCCGCGCCGATCAGGTGGAAATTGAACGGCAAATGGACGCCGGGGCGGGCGGGCGTGCCGTAGTAAGCCATGACTTTTTCGAGCGGCAAATAGGCTTCGCCCACCAGCACACGTGCATCATATGAATCGGCGAGGCGGCGGAACCCAGCCAACACATCCTGCACGTCGGGCAAGTCCACTTGATGCACACGCGCGAAAGTCAGCGTCGGTGAATCGCCTTCGCGGAAATCGGGATTGGGCGGGTTGTCGCGGAAAGCGTCGTCTTCAAACAAATGATGGATGGTGTCGAGGCGGAAACCATCGACGCCGCGCGCGAACCAAAAGCGCATGGCGTTATGCACCGCGATGCGCACATCCGGGTTGCGCCAGTTAAGGTCCGGCTGCTGTGGCAGATAAGCGTGATAATAATACTGGCCGGTTGCATCGTCGCGCGTCCACGCCGCGCCGCCGAATTCCGATAGCCAGTTATTGGGCGGCCCCATTTCACCTTTGGCATTGGGCGCGGGATCGTGCCAGATGTACCAATCGCGTTTGGGATTATCTATCGAGGCGCGCGCTTCCAGAAACCACGGATGCTGGTCCGATGTGTGGTTGGGCACGAAATCCATGATCAGCTTCATGCCGCGACGATGAACCTCGGCCAGCAGATGGTCGAAGTCGGCCAGCGTGCCGAACAGCGGATCGATGCCGGTGTAATCGCTGACGTCGTAGCCGAAGTCGGCCATGGGCGACGTGTAAACCGGCGACAGCCAAATCGCGTCCACGCCCAGCCAGCGCAAGTAATCGAGACGCTGCGTGATGCCGGCGAGATCGCCGACGCCGTCACCGTTACTGTCTTGGAACGAGCGGGGATAGATCTGATAGATGACGCCGCGCTGCCACCAGGCGAAACCGTCGATGTCCTGCGGTTCCGACGCGGTGCTCATGTGCCTTCACCGTAGATATGCGTGCCGATAAAGGCATCGATTTCGGCGAACCACGCGTCGCGATAACTATCGGCTTCCATGAACAGTTCGTGCTTCGCGGTGGGGAACTCCACCAGGCGGCAATCCGGCATATATATCGCCGCACGCCGATGTTTGCGCGGATTGACGAAACGCTCGCGGCCCGCACTTCCCAGCAGAACCGGGATGGTGATTTTTTCAAGATAGCCGGGCGTGCTGAAATTCCGGGTCATGCGCAGGGACGCGTAAAGCCAGCCGTAAGTGGGTCCATCGACGCGCAAGCGCGGCTGGGAATCGAACCACGTGCGCTGAATCAGGCAGCGTTCGGGATCGTTGGAGGTGGGGCTGGTTTCGGGCGAGAGGCGCTCGTCGTAGGTCCATGGATGAGCGCCGGGCACGAACATGCGTTTGAATCCGATGGTCGTCATAAACCACGCGAGACCCCAGGCGACGAAACGCGGCACGCCGGTTTCGATCTTCAGCATCGGTGCGGAAAGAATGGCAGCGTTTACGAGATCGGCTTTGTGATGCAAGGCCAGCAGCGCGATGGCCCCGCCCATGGAATGCGCCACCAATAGCCTGCATTGATCCTTCGGCAGCATGGCTTCGGTGAAGGCGGTGAGATCGCGCGCGTCGCGCTCGAAATCACGGGCGAGGGGCCGCGTCGGCAATGAAGGGTCACGCTCGGACCCGCCTTGGCCACGCCAATCCAGACACCAGACATTGATGCCGCGCGCAGTGAGATCGCGGATAGTCTCGAAGTATTTCTCGATGAACTCGGAAAAGCCGCCGACCAGGACGCAATTGACGGGCGGGCGGCTACTTGGCTGCGCGGCGAGATGCGCCCAGCGCAAAGACGCGCCGCCCTCGGCCGGGAACCGCCCCCAGCGCATACCGGCCGGCTCCAGGAACCGGGCTGAAAGTGTCGATGGTGATGACAACAGATTTGCCGGTGCGAAGGTGTTTGGGAGGGTGTTCATGAGGTCATCAGAAGCGTCATAAGAAAGACGAATCTACCCTTAGAATGCAACGTCTAACTGCGAAAGTTCAGAGACAGCGGCGATGTGTCCGCATGCCTGGGATTGGGCCTTTTTAAGCCCGGCCTTGACCCCCGGGGGCGGGCCACCTAGCTTGCCGCCTCGCAGCCCTCCACCTTCGGATATGGGCTAACCCTTTGGCTTTTCGCAACTTCGGCACCCCATGACTGACCTTTCCGCCCTTGCCCGTCACAGCAATGCCTGGCCTTTCGCCGAGGCCCGCAGCCTGTGGGACGAACGCCTGAAAGGCGAAGTGCCGGCTAAAGGCTATGTATTGTTTCAGACCGGTTACGGACCATCGGGACTTCCTCACATCGGCACCTTCGGCGAAGTGGTGCGCACGACCATGGTGCGCCGTGCGTTTGAGGCGCTGAACCCGGGCGTGAAAACGCGCCTGTTCACGTTCTCCGACGACATGGACGGCTTGCGCAAAGTCCCCGATAACGTGCCGAACAAGGAGCTGATCGCGCCGCATCTCGGCAAGCCGCTGACCAGCATTCCTGATCCCTTCGGTACGCATGAAAGCTTCGGCCACCACAATAATGCCCGTCTTCGGGCTTTTTTGGATTCCTTCGGTTTCGAATACGAATTCAAAAGTGCCACGGCGGCCTATCAAGCCGGCATCTTCGACAAGGCCCTGCTGCGCGTTCTCGAAAAATACGACGAAGTCATCGACGTCATTCTGCCGACCCTGGGTCCTGAGCGCCGGGCCACCTATTCGCCGTTCCTGCCGCTGGATCCCAAAACAGGTATCGTGCTGCAGGTGCCGATCATCGCGCGCGATCTCGCCGCGGGGACTGTGACCTACAAGGACGAGAACGGCGCCGACATCACCACGCCGGTTACCGGCGGGCATTGCAAGCTGCAATGGAAATGCGATTGGGCCATGCGCTGGTATGCGCTGGGCGTCGACTACGAAATGTCCGGCAAGGACCTTATCGACTCTGTGAAGCTCTCGAGCCGCATCTGCCGCATCCTCGGCGGCGTGCCGCCGACCAACCTGACCTACGAGTTGTTCCTCGATCAGGAAGGCCAGAAGATTTCCAAGTCCAAAGGCAACGGCCTGTCGGTGGAGGACTGGCTGAAGTATGCGCCGCCGGAAAGCCTGGCGCTTTATATGTTCCAGAAGCCCAAGACGGCGAAGCGTTTGTTCTTCGACGTGATCCCCAAGACCGTCGACGAGTATTTGGATTTCCTGGCGAAGTTCCCGGCCGAGACCGACGAGGCCAAACTCAATAATCCGGTCTGGCATATTCACAACGGCAAGCCGCAGCAGGATACGCTGAGTCTCAGCTTCGGCATGTTGCTCAATCTTGCTAGCGCCTGCGAAGCCAAAGAGCCCGCCGTGGTATGGCATTATATCTCGCGCGCCGTGAAGGGCGCGACCCCCGAAAGCGCGCCGCTCTTGGATCGCTTGGTGCGTTACGCGGTTGCCTATTATCAGGACTTCGTCGTGCCGGCGAAAAAGTACCGCAAGGCGTCCGAGGCCGAGTTGCCAGCGTTCATCGAGCTGCGCGATGCGCTGAAGGATTTCACCGGCGAACCGACGCCGGAGAATCTCCAGACGTTGGCGTTTGAGATCGGCAAACATCATGCGGGTGTTTATCCGTCATTGCGCGATTGGTTCCAGGGTCTGTACCAGGTGCTATTAGGCCAGGATCAGGGCCCGCGCATGGGGTCTTTCATCGCGCTTTATGGCGTGAAGGAAAGCATCGCGCTTCTGGATCGTGCCATCGCTGGGGAAGATCTGGCGGCCTGAGGTTAACTCTAGCGCATTCGTGATGCAGCCTTGCGCGAAGAACATACATTCTTCGCTTGAGGGATAGGGCTCGGGCCTTGTAGCTTCAGGCCCCGACAGCCGAGGGCGCCCCATGTCTTCTCCCGCTATGTCTTCCATCATCTCCATCACCAACCTTACCAAAACGTATGCGTCGGGGGTGCAAGCCCTTAAGCCGGTCAACCTCGAGATAGGGCGCCGTGAGATCTTCGCGCTGCTGGGGCCAAACGGCGCAGGCAAGACCACGCTGATCAGCATCGTCTGCGGGATTGTGACTTCGTCGACTGGCACCGTGTTGGCCGATGGTCATGATATCTCGAAAGACTATCGCGCTGCGCGCCGCTGCATCGGCCTCGTGCCGCAGGAACTGCATACCGACGCGTTTGAAACGGTGTTCGCGACAGTGACCTTGAGCCGTGGGCTGTTCGGCCACGCGCCAAACCCCGCACGCATCGAAGAGATTTTGCGCGAGCTGTCGCTGTGGGACAAACGCGACGCCAAAATCAGAACGCTGTCGGGCGGCATGAAGCGCCGGGTGATGATTGCCAAAGCCTTAGCCCATGAACCGCAAATCCTGTTCCTCGATGAACCCACCGCCGGCGTCGACGTAGAGCTGCGCCGCGACATGTGGGGCATGGTGCGGCGTCTGCGTGATAATGGTGTCACCATCATCCTCACCACCCACTATATCG
>CAITZE010000355.1 GCA_903896775.1 uncultured bacterium | reverse complement strand
TGCTTATGAATTCCGTCGGCATTTCCATGGCGCTGGGGGCATTCCTCGCTGGCATGCTGCTCGCCAATTCCGTATACCGTCATCAATTGGAAGCCGATATCGAGCCCTTCAAAGGTCTCCTGCTCGGCCTATTCTTCATTTCAGTTGGTATGGCGCTGAACTTGGGGCTACTCAGCCAAGAACCCAAAACCATCGCGCTTCTCGTCGTCGGTTTGATGGCGATTAAAGGAATTTTGGTTTATGGGCTTGGCCGTCTTTGGGGCCTGAACCATCACTCCGCAAAAAGTCTTGGCCTGGCTTTGCCACAGGGCGGGGAATTCGCATTCGTGATCTTCACTGCCGCCGTGACGGCGGGCGTCATGGCTAGAGACCTTGAGGAGTTGCTGGTCCTCGTGGTCAGCGTGTCGATGGCCGCCACACCTTTCGTCAGCTTGGCCAACGATTGGCTGACACGCGGCTTTGTTCCCCCACAAGAAGCGCCCTACAGCGTAGCCCCTATCGATGAGCAGCCGGTGATCATCGCCGGCTTCGGCCGGTTCGGACAGATCGTCGGCCGCATCTTGGCCGCACGCCGTATTCCGTTCACGGCGCTCGACAGCAGCGCCGCACAAGTGGATTTCGTTAGAAAGTTCGGCAGCGAGATTTACTACGGCGACGCCTCGCGTCTGGACCTGCTTCGCGCCGCTAAAGCCGACAAAGCCAAGATCTTTGTTCTGGCAATCGACGATATGGATGCTTCGCTCCGGACTGCAGAAACTGTCGTCAAACATTTCCCCAATTTGAAAATCTACGCCCGAGCGCGCAACCGCCAGCATGCCTATCGTCTGATGGATTTGGGCGTGACTATGTTACAGCGCGAAACGTTGCTGTCGTCGTTGGACGTGGCGCGCGAAGTGCTGATTGGTCTCGGAATGCCGGAAAGTCAGGCGGAGAAAACTGTAAAAACTTTCCACGCTCACGATGAAAAGCGTCTGTTCGAACATTATACGCATTACGGCGATGAAGAAAAAATGCGGTCTCTCGCAAAAGTCGCCGCCAAGGAACTGGAAGAAATGTTTGCCCGCGACGCCGACGACGACGTTGCTGGCCAAACCCCGGTTATCGGAACGCCGGAACGCAAGCAGCAAGCCGCGTGAGTTATAGCGAGCGCGGCGGTGCGGTCATCGTCAAGCTAACGGCGGCGGCGACAATAAGCAGATAAATGAAGATTTCGATCATGATCGATCTGCGTATTGCGGTCTTGCTTTCCTCATCACCGGCGTTGAGCTTCGGCGTCAGCACTAATTTATTGTAAGCCGCTACGCAGACGATCAGCGCGACGAGCGCGAGCTTCACGATGAGCCGCTGGCCGTATTCGGTTGCGGTCAACGCGGCGACCTTTTCCACCTGAACAGCCGCGACAACACAGCCGCTTAACACAATGGCGCTAACCGCATAGATCGC
Source organism: uncultured bacterium (assembly GCA_903896775.1). Lineage (GTDB taxonomy): Bacteria > Pseudomonadota > Alphaproteobacteria > Rhodospirillales > Rhodospirillaceae > SHVO01. The sequence goes on along the minus strand of CAITZE010000355.1, from coordinate 3,496 downwards.
TTGAACAGAAAATCGCGTCATCATCGCACCCGCCTCTCGGGCCGGAAGAGCGCCTGCCGCTATGTATAAAGGCGCCAAAGCTCCAAACCAAAAAGCGGCACACAGCACGTGGATACCGACACTGGGCGCTGTAAGCCAAACAGGCGCCGCCGTAGCAGCATGGCCCGTAACGCCAAAGCTTCCTATTGCGAGCAAAGCTGCGATCAGCAGCATGATGTCGCGCCTTGTTGAGTGCGCGTAGATGAGAAGCAGCATGGCCGGAATACCAAGCATGGCGCTCAGCCCTATGCTGGTATCAAAGCCCAGCGACCAGGCCCGCGCTGAAAGTATGATCGGCAATTCGCCGCCCAGCATTTCCGCGCCGCCGAAACCCACCGCGAGAACATAAGCCGGTGCCGCTATAATCGCTGCAAGCCTGCCTAAGCGTGCGGCGACGTCCGCCGCAACGGCCGGCAACTGCAATTGAACAAGGCACAGCGCAGAACCGCTGGCCATCAGCATTGCTGAATAAAGTATCCAGCGATTGAGCGCCGCAAGCACACCCCAGATATCGGGCAAGGCATCGCTCACGGCGTGCGATTTCTAGGGCTTGGCTTGGATGGTGAACATCATCGAGGCATTGACGACATGCCCGTCGTCGCCGGCGATCCGGTAGTTGACGGCGTACTGCCCAGGAGCGAGCGCCTTAACTGGAATGCGCAGGGCCGCACCTTCGGCCCGCGCCGGCCCAACGCTGGAAACATCTTTACCGTCCTTATCGGCCACGGTGCAGGCAATGAGTTTTATATTTTCATTAAAGGTCAGCGCAATCTCCGCCGGTGCAACTGTCAGTGTACTGTTTGCGGCCGGTACGGCGGTGAGCAATTTGGCATGCGCCCAAGCTGGCGCTGCGCCTAAAACGAGGCACGCAATGAGCGCGGCGAAGCCCGGTATTTTAATCGATGCCTGCATGGGAACCTTCCAGACGATATGGGCTTGCGCGCCGATATATTGCGCTTTTTGGTACTGCCCGCCTTATACTAGAAACTCAAGCGAATGGGGAGCGACATGACGGCGGATACAGCGGGCATTGCACAGAAATCGGGTGCAACCCTTAGGCCGCCTCGAGGCGGCAATCGCCCGTAGCACGCCAGAACGACAGCGAGCCCTCGCCGAAGCATCAACGCTTTTATTAGAAATTGCGGATAGCGCGGAGCTTGGATGAAGTACTGGCTTTGCCTTCTGCAGGAGGCCTTCCCGTTATAGCTTTGAAAAAATCGGGCCGATCAGGTTAAAAGAATGGGCTCGGGAGGGTTAAGGATGAAAAAGCGTATTGCTGGCGTAAGTATTGGATTTCTTTGTGTTTGGGCCAATACGTACGCCCTCGCGGACGAGGCCCCGCCGATGTGGCCTTGGGCTGCGGCAACGCAAGCGCCTAAACCTTCCTACAGCGCCATGGCTCAGGCTCCCGCTGAACAACCTCCCGCCCCAGAACTCGACACTGCGGCGCAACTCGACGTGGCGGAGTCCAAGCATCACTTCACCGCGGCACAAATATCCAGCAGGCAGGCGCCTGCAGATTGGTTTCCCGAAGATCATCCAGCCATGCCGGACCTTGTGGCTAAAGGACGCGAAAGCGTTCAGCCGCCGATCTGGGCTTGCGCGTTTTGCCATTTGCCTAATGGCAAAGGGAGACCGGATACGGCAGCGCTCGCGGGGCTCACCTATGAATACATCGTGCAGCAGCTTTACGATTTTAAGAACGATTTGCGCGAGACATCGGACAAACGCAAAGTCGATTCACAACTGATGACCGGTTTTGCCAAAAGCATGTCGCACGAGGATATCAAAACCGTCGCCACTTACTTCAGCACACTGCCCTACACACCTTGGATAAAAGTGATCGAGAGCAACACCGCGCCGAAGACAGCCGCCCGCGACGGCGTTTACATTCCGCTGACCGGCCTTGAAGCGGGAACAGAACCGCTGAGCAACCGCATCATCGAAGTCCCCGCGAATACCGAAGACTTCGATAAGCGTAATCCGCGTTCGGGTTTCATCGCTTACGTGCCAGTCGGTAGCCTTGAAAAGGGCGAGAATTTAATCCGCACCGGCGGCGGTAAAATCACGCCTTGCACCATCTGTCACGGCGATGATCTGCGCGGCGCCGGCCCGGCTCCACCACTCGCAGGACGCTCGCCAAGTTATTTGGCGCGCCAGATGTACGACATGCAGCACCGCAAACGCGCCGGATTGTTTGGTTTGCAGATGGCATCCGTCTTGGCCGATCTCACCAATGACGACATGTTGGTCGCGGCGGCTTACGCAGCGTCGCTACAACCTTAGCGACGAACGTGACGCAGCAGCTCGTCGTAAGCTGTACGCCGTAATTTCACCACCATTCTGCGCTACGGTTGCGACACTAGGATAATGGCTGCAGCGCGAAGCCCGTTTGCTGCAACGACAGTCGTGTTCTCTTGGAAATGTTATGAAAATCTTGGGAAAAGTAACCGCGAATTTAATTTAGAATGCTTCTAACATTATTGACTTGAAGACATCGCGAACTTATATCTCCAGCCTAGAAGTCTAATGCACGGCGTGATGAAGGAATCTTTTCAGATTCGCCTCATCACCTCCCGTGCAAGTCAGGGAGCGGCAAGATGTTTAAACTCGATCGTAGAACAATGCTTCGCGGCATGCTGGGCGGCACAGCCATCTCGGTGGGCCTGCCGCTGCTCGATTGCTTCTTGTACAGCAACGGCGAAGCCATGGCCGATGGTGCGCCGCTGCCGAAGACTTTCGTGTCGTGGTTCCAAGGCCTCGGCTACGCGCCCGGTTATTGGGAACCCAAGAAAGTCGGCACGGGTTACGATTTCGGCACACAGTTGAAGTCGCTCACGCCGATGAAAGACAAAATCAATATCTTCAGCGGATTGAAGGTGTTCTTGGATGCGCATCCCGCCGGCGCTCATACCGCCGGACCGGAATGTTGCTTGCAGGGTGGTGTATCCACACCCTCTCTGCCCAGCATCGACCAGATCACGGCCGACGCCATCGGCACACGCACCCGCTTCCGTTCGATCGAAGTGTCGTGCGACGGCAGCCAGACCAGCTTCAGCCGCCGCAGCGCGACGGCGATCAACCCCGGCCAGCCTTCGCCGGTCGCTCTCTACAAAGACATCTTCGGACCGGACTTCAAAGATCCGAACGCCGCTGAGTTCACGCCGGATCCGGCCGTCATGGCCCGCAAGAGCGTGCTGTCGGCCGTTGGCGATGAACGCGGTAAGCTGTTGACCACCGTCGGCGCTGCCGACCGTTCGCGTCTCGACGAATACTTCACCTCGCTGCGCGCGATGGAAAACAAGTTGGCCATCCAGCTTGAAAAGCCCGCGCCGATGGAAGCTTGCTCGATGCCCAAGAGCACCGAGTTCGAAGTGCAGCCCGGCATGCTGATCGACGAAGCGCGCGAAGCCAATCGCCTGTTCGCCGGCTTGCTGGCTCACGCCATGAGCTGCGG
>CAITZE010000354.1 GCA_903896775.1 uncultured bacterium | reverse complement strand
TCTCTGATCGATCTGATCGACGAAGCGCCCTTCAACGGTAAGGGCGATCTGGCCGACGTGGCCGAAGCTGAGTCCATCGAGATGAACGACCTGCTGGTGTTGGTCGAAGGCCTGCACATGCTGGGTTTCGCCACCGTCTCCGATATGTCGATCACATTGAAGGACGAAGCGCGCGGCTTCCATAACGCCGACGTTCAAGAGCGCAAGAGTATCTTCGCCGCGCAATTGATACGGCACGTTCCATTGGTACGCCGGATTCACCAGATCCTGCTGGAGCAGGCCGACCACAAGGCGCGCGACAACCGCATCCTGGCCGAGTTGGAGGAAAAGGTGAACGCCGAGGAAGCGCAGACCATTCTCGATACCGCCATCAACTGGGCGCGCTATGCCGAGTTGTTCTCCTACGATTACAACGGCGGCATTCTCAGCCTTGGGCCGCCGGAGGCGTAACAGCCGCTGCGCCCGCTATCGCGGGAAAACTCAAGCACGACTTTCAGGCCCGGTTGATTATCCTCGAGCGACAATTGACCGCCGTGGAGCTTCGCGCAGGCTGCGACAATCGCAAGACCTAAACCAGACCCTTGCGTTCCTCGGGCAGAATCAAGACGGATAAACCGTTCCTGCACCCGGCCACGGTCTTCCGGCGGAATGCCCGGGCCGTTATCGGCGACGGTGAACCTGATCACGTGACCGCTATCATCCAAACTCAGCGTGACTTGTGCGCCCTCGCCGGCATATCGCGTGGCGTTATGAAGCAGGTTGCCGAGTGCCTGGCGGAGAATGAGTTCATGCACTTTCACGACGCAGGCATGAGCAGGCACATCCACGAAATACTGCTGGCCGATATCTTCCATGACAGGGATAAAAAGCTCGCCCAAGTCGGCCGTGAGCGATGTCAGATCCACCGGCGCCATCATTTCACGCGAGAGCCCGGTTTCGGCCCGCGCGATATCAAGCAAAGCGCCGAACACCGCGAGTACTTCCTCCAATCCTTTCAGCGCTTGCTCGATCAAAGACAGCCGCTCGCTCTCGGCGATATTTTGATCGAGCGCCCGCGACAACGCACCGCGCAGCCGCGCTAAAGGCGAGCGTAGATCGTGTGCAAGGCTGTCGGTGACGGTCTGCAGGCCTGTGAGCAACTCGTCGATGCGATCAAGCATGGCATTGATCGATACACCGAGATTATCGAAAACATCGCCATCCTGGCCGACCGGAACACGCGCCGAGAGATCGCCTTGCGACATACGCGCCGCCACGACCGCAATCCCCGCCGCGCGCTGCACCAAAAGCCGTCCGAACCATAAGCTCGTCGCCGCCACCAGGATCACACTCACCAACAATGTCGCGCCCGCGGCTCCGACAATCGCCAGGCGGAATTCATTCTGCTCTGAAAGATTGCGATAGATCACCAGCGTGCCGCTTGGCGACATCGGCTGCACCAGCACGTCGAAAGACTGCATTTGTTTGCCGAATTTCAGAGGCATGATCGTGAAGCCCGGCGGCGGCAATTGCTCTGCCGTTAATAAGGGAATGCCGCGAATACGGTGGCCGGTGGCGTCGAACAGCGTGTAGCGGAACACCCCGGTCTGCTCCATGGTTTCGCGGTTCAAGGCATCCGCCAAGGCTGCCAAACCTTCTTCGCGCGCAAAGGCTACGAAGAAGTCGCGAACGGACTCGGTGCCGAGCCGCCGGTGTTTCGTGATGATCGCTTCGCCGACTTGATCGACGACGGCAAGGCTGGCGATAAAGATGACGAAGGTCATCGCCATCAGCACACGGGCAAGGACCGCCGGCTTGACGCTTTGCAGGCCAAGATTCATGCGGACTCCGAGAAGCGGTACCCGGCGCCGCGCACGGTATGGAGCAACGGACGCTCGAAGCCTTGATCGATCTTTTTGCGCAACCGGCTGATATGCGTATCGATCAGGCTGGTGTGTGGATCGAAGCGATAGTCCCACACGTCGTCTAACAGCATCGTGCGTGTAACGACATGATCTTTGTGCCGCAGGAAATATTCGAGCAGCTTGAGTTCACGCGGCAAAAGATCGAGCGCCTGACCACCGCGCGTCACTTTGCGCGTTAGCAGATCAAGCGAGAGATCGCCACAGCTCAGCGCGGTTTCCACGACACGCGCCGGTCCACGGCTCATCAGATTATCGAGCCGCGCGACCAGTTCGGCGAAGCCAAAGGGCTTGGTCAAATAGTCGTCGCCGCCCGCGCGCAAGCCGCGCACACGTTCGTCGAGATGCGCGAGCGCGCTCAGCACAAGGATCGGCGTACGTACATCGGCGGCTCTGAGTGCCTTAGTTACGGCAAGTCCGTCCAGGCCCGGAATCATGCGGTCCATGACAATGGCATCGAAATTGGATTGGCTGGCAAGATGGAACGCATCGCGGCCATCGACGACATGCTCGACGGTATAACCCGCTTCGCGCAGTCCTTTGAGGATATAGCCGGCGGTATTCGCGTCGTCTTCAACGACCAGAATGCGGCGGCTCATGCCTTGTTTCCTTTGACTTCGCGTGATGTCCGAGTGTGCCTGAGGCGATCGGGAGTTCCAATCGAAAGAATCGCTCATGCTTCCGCAGGCTCTGGCAGAAGCGCCCGGTGAGATGAAGCCAATACCCCGGAATTTCGCGCCGGCATCCACCCTGCATGAGCAGGCGGCGCACATATACACTGCACAAAGCTGTGGAGCGTGTCCCAGTTCCAGATGTTGATGCGTTTGGTCTTCAATAAATCCGGCAACTGCGGCCGCTGGCCGTTCACCCACATCAGCATCAACGGCACGCGTTCATCGACGGCGCATTGAATTTCCCAAAGCTGACCTTCGGCCTTGGGCGTATGATGGGAGATCAGCGCGATCATGCCATCACAGCCTTTAACAAGCGTCCGGCAATTGGTCTTCCATTGTGGCGACCAGGGCTGCTTCGGCTCTAGGTTCGGAAATTCGACCGGCGTTTTTCTGTGTTTGCTTTGATCGGAAACAAAATCCCGGTAAGTCCGGTCCTCGACCGCGAAAGCTATGAACAATTTCTTTGTCACGTTTTTCCCCCTCATAGCGCTCGCGCGGCTAGGCTTAATACAGAAACCGGAGTGTTGATTAGCTATTGGTCAGCAGAGCAACGACGCTGGTGTAATACTTCTTCGCGTCGGTCTGGTGACCGCCGACGCATTCCGACACGCCGAGCTGGAAGGTGGCGCGCGCAGCCGAGATATTCGACGAAGCCAGATGTTCGTCGATGAGCGCATTAACTTGGCTGCCAACGGCCAGGCAGCTGGTTTGCGAGGTCGTCGTGGCGTGCACGGGCGTGGCATCGGTGTCGGCTTTGCCGTTCGCGGCGAAAGACGTCACGCCGAAGCCGAACACGATAGCCAGGGTGGCGGAAATAATCAGGTTGCGCATGGGGGAAGCTCCTTGAATTTATAGATCGGGGTTTGTCGATCAGCTGGACGACCCGCTGACAGAAGCTATAAAACCACCCTCAGCCCACGGCCCTCCGACCGCAGACTCACAAATATGTAAGGAGACGGGGACGAGAAAGACGGGCAGAAACCGTGCATTCTCGTGTAATAACAACGATATAAGTGCTGATTCTCGGACCTTGGAGTGCTAAACTGGACTCAATGCATTACGCACTCGATGCCCTCGCCGCCTACCTTGTGGGCGGCCTCATCCTCACCCGTTATGTTTTGAAGGCGCCGAGCCATCGCATGCGCTTGCGCGACTATGCGTTGGGCGCCTTTGTCATGCCGGTGCTTTTTGTCGTGCTGCTGGGGCTGATCCTCATTGAGGATTTATGGAAGAAGCTGTTGCTCGCGCTCGACTTCGATCCGCCCGAGGAAATGCGCGCCGGCCCTAAACCTCCACCGGAGCAAGCAGAGGCGGAGTGATCTAAGGCCGGCTTATGCGCTGCTTTAGTGCTTCGCGCCGAACGATCCCACCACCGTCACGCCGCCGCCGGCAATCGCCACGGTTCCTGCCGCTTCAGCCGCACTCGGTCCGTAGAACTTGCCGCCGAATTGTCCGGTTGCGCCGGCGATGTTGAGCGTCGTTCCGGCGACAGCCGCCACCGCTGCTGCGGTGCCCGAGAAAGACGTGCCACTGATCGTTCCGCCGGTGAGCGTGTGTCGTTCATGCTCCCAGCCGACCGCCCGGAGGTGAAGCTGCTGGCGGTCAATCCCGTCATGGAGCCGGTGATGCTGTTGGCCGCGAAGTCGGCGGTCAGAGCAACGTTGCCCGTGAAAGTGTTGGTTGGGCGGCCGCCCGAAGTCGTGCCCGTGTATTCCGCGCCCGTCACGCCGCCGCTGTAGGTCGCGGTGCCGGTTGTAGGCATCGTGGTGGTGATAACGCCGGTCGCGAACACGCCCGTAGTGACCGCGTCGAAGCCAGTGGTCGCCGCATTGGTATAGTCTTCCTTGGCCCAAAGGCCGTAGGTCGCATAGTTCAGCGGCGAGCGCGAAGTGGCGAGAAGCGTTTCAACATCCACACCCTGGAAAGTCGAGCCGCCGCTGCACGCCGTGACGCAAACGAAATAGTGATTGGTGCCGACCACATCCGACGCAACACCGCGCGTGTCGTAGACAGCGTTGGTGCCGTCAGACAGCGTTGGTGCCGTCAGACAGCGTCAGATTGAAGCCGACATCGGTTGTGGTGATAGAACCCGTGGGCGTTGTAACCC
>CAITZE010000353.1 GCA_903896775.1 uncultured bacterium | reverse complement strand
GCAGCCCGCGCCGAGCAGCGGCAGGCCTGGGTAGGGCATCGTCGCGCGCAAAGGGCGGTAGATCAGCAAAACCGCCCAGCCCAGGATCACATAAGCGGGCAGGGACAGAACTTCGAATTGCGCAGGGGCTGCGAGCTTCAAAGTAACCCCGATGGCGGCAAGCGTCCAAATGCCTGCGAAGATCTTGAAGCCACGTGTGCCGCCGATGCACAGCAGTGCAAACGGCGTTGCCGTGCCAGCGATCATGATGAAGATCGCGGCGTGGTCGAGCCGGCGTAAGAGCGCGTGCAAGGGGTGATCGACATTCATGTTGTAAATCGCCGAGCAGGTCAGCATGGCGATGAGGCCGATCCCGTAAAGACCGAAGGCCAACAGGATGGCGGGCTTGATTCTGGCATGCGCGGCGCGCACGCGGCGTATCGCGAGGATGGGAAGCACGATGCAGGCCATCAGTCCAACGACGAGTCCCGTCGTGTGCACAATCGCATCTGCGAACCATTCCATACCCAGCTCGCCCAATATGCCGCGCTCCAACAATGTCTTTTGCAGTGCCTTAGCCTAACGACATAGGCGCACAGCTGGTTCCAGGGCGGAAGTTGTATTCTCAGCGATTTTCTCGATGCGCTGCGGCGCGCTGCTTGAGGCCTGGAATCGCTCAGCTATTCCATGTGGCGACTCAAAGATCGCGCGTGGTATTGTCGGCCCTGGGGGCCTTCCAAGCGCTTGTCATAGGAACGCCATGTTGATGGTCCAGATTGGGGGCAATCTGAAACCGCTGTTCTTAACCGCCTTGTGAAGAGTTTTCATATCGTGATGGACGTTTCTTCTGCGGGTCCGACGGACCGCGCATCCGGCACTGCGTCAGTCGTGCCGCCAAAATCCGTGCGCGAACTTGTGGCGCAAGTGAAGACCCACGCCGTGCCGGATAGCCGCATTGGCTTGCAGCAATTGCTGGTCACAACGGGTGCGTTCGCCGGCTTGTGGCTCGCGATGTGGTGGTCGCTGCATGTAAGCTATGGGATCACACTGGCGCTCGCGATTCCTGCCGGTGGCTTCCTTGTGCGCTTCTTCATGATCCAGCACGACTGCGGCCACGGCTCGTTCTTCCGCTCGCAACGCGCCAATGACTTGGTTGGGCGCATGATCAGCGTCTTGACGCTGACGCCCTACACCTACTGGCGTCGCTTACATGCCGAACATCACGCGACTTCGGGCAATCTCGATAAACGCGGCGTCGGTGACGTGACCACGCTGACTGTGCGCGAATACCTGGCGCTCTCGCGCTGGCAACGGTTCCTCTATCGCCTTTACCGCCATCCCTTGGTGCTGTTCGGCATCGGTCCGGCTTATGTCTTCATCATCAAGCACCGCCTGCCCTTGGATCTACCGCTTCGCAAAATCAAGCTGTGGGGCAGCGTATTTGCCACCAACGGCGCCATCGCCGCTGTGCTGGTGCTGCTGGCCGTGCTGATCGGTCCGATCAATCTGATTAAGTTGCAGGTCCCTGTGACTTTGGTTGGTTCGGCCATCGGCGTGTGGCTGTTTTTCATCCAGCACCAATTCGACGGCGTGCATTGGTCGCGCGGCGAGGAGTGGCAGCCCGACCACGCTGCGCTCTACGGCAGCTCCTATTATAACCTGCCTAAAATCCTGCAGTGGCTGACCGCCAATATCGGTCTGCATCATATCCACCATCTTTGCAGCCGCGTACCGAATTACCGCCTGCAGGAATGCCAGGATCATGTGCCGGAGTTGGGCCGGGTGAAGCGTGTGACGATGCTTGAATCCCTGCGCTGCACGCGTCTTGCGCTCTGGGATGAGGCCGAAAAGCAGATGATCCGTTTCTGCGACCTGAAACGGATGCGCCGCCTGGGCCCGCGTCGTTAAACGGCACTAAATCCGCCTATTACAACGCCTACCATCGCAGGCAGGCTTTGGTTACACTCCCGCGCAGTTTTCTCCGGGGGATGTGACGAGTGCCTGAAGTTTTTAATGTGACCGATCAACGGCTGATTCCGGTGCGCGATGCGATCGCTGCCGGTCGCCATCAAGTGCTTTCTGTGGACGTTTTCGACACGTTGCTGTGGCGCCGTGTGCCGGAGCCGGCTGACCTGTTCCTAGTCCAGGCCCGCGCCTTGTCGGCTGCCGGTAAACTGGCTTCGCACCTCTCGCCATTGGGTTTCGCCGATCTCCGCCGCGCCGCCGAGCGCGCGGCGCGTGAGAAGGTCCAGGCTGTCACCGGCTACCGCGAAATCACGTTGACCGATATTTACGCGCTGCTTCCCGATCATTTGTTCGCTGCCGGTTTCGATAGGGATGCGCGCATTCAAGCCGAGCTGGATTTTGAAAGCCGCATGCTGGTTTTGGATGAGGACTTGGTCGCGCTGATGAAAGCGGCCAAAGCCGCCGGTGCGCAGGTCATTCTGGTCTCGGATACTTATTTCTCGTCCGCCCAGTTACGCGGCTTTTTGACGGCGGCGGGATTTAACGACGAGACTCTGATCGACCGGCTTTATGTTTCCTGCGAAGCCGGCAAGCCTAAGTATCGTGACTTGTTCGACGTGGTCCTGAAGGACATGG
>CAITZE010000352.1 GCA_903896775.1 uncultured bacterium | reverse complement strand
GTCTAGGGTACTGCCTAAGCAGATCGGCCAGATTGATTTTTCGACCTTTTTGGTTGCGAAGCTCGCGCGAAATAGACCACTTATTAAACAAGGATCGCTGTAGCCGGATTGCGCTCTCATGTTGATTGACCGCCTCTTCTCTGCGTCTCAGCTCGACGGCATCATTTTTTCAAAAAAGGATGCTTTGGGCCGTTCGCTCTATTTTCCCAGCCGCATTTTCGGCCCTGGGTATGTCGTAGAAACCGAGGAACAGAAGCGGTGCATTATTGATGGCTACATCCATACGGCGGATGTTTTCATTGCCGCTGCACTTATTGTGCCATTGATTTTCAGCTTCCTTGGCATGCCACTCAATTTTGGAGTTGTGGCGGCGGCGGCGTTGATTGGGCTGCTGGCCTTTCCGCTGCGTGCCATGCGCTATGTGCGCGATATGGAAAAAACATCTGAGTCACCGACGTTACGCGAAGCCCATAAGGCCACCGCCAAATCTACAAGCTGGCGCATGCTGATCTTCATGGAAGTCGTCGCCATTCTGCTACTTTGCGGGCGCGTTTTCATCCTCATCCAATCCTGGTCTTGGGATCAATTTGCAATTGCCGTTGGGTTGGGCATTGGCGTACTTGTATTTGGTTATCAAATACTGCTTAAGCTCGAGAGCGGACAAAACTAGTCGCTCCGATATGAAGTTCATTGTGGACTTATTGCGCCTGGGACAAATTAGGGTGAAAGAATATCTCCTCAACGGCTTGCAGATTGTCTCGCTCGAAACTTTCTTCGACGAAGTCGGCCGCGTTCTAATTCCCGGCGCCACCTGGGGGCGCAATCTCGATGCCTTCAATGATATACTTCGCGGCGGTTTTGGCACGCCTCGTGATGGCTTTACACTCAGGTGGAGCGGTGCTGCGAAGTCGAAAGAGCATCTCGGCAGTGCATTCGATACGTTAGTCGAGATTATTCGTCGTCATGGGCCACGCGGCGATGAAGCCCAAGATAACGTGCTTTTTGTCCTCGACTGATCTTATAAAGCGACAAATGCGGCTAAAGCCGCCTACTGCTGCATATACCGCTTAATCAGCATGCGGAACTGCGTCTCGTTGCCGCAGGGTTCCTCGTCGCCCGACGGCATTGTCACCGTGCAGCGCACCGGCGCGTCGTCGCCCTCGCCCAGCTTCGCCCACATGCCGTACTGCTTGCTTTGCGTCACGTTGATCAGCGTCTTGAACACGCTGGTGTCGTCGCCAATGGTCTGCGTCGATTCAATGAACAGGAAACACTGGTTGATGATGGGGTTGTAGTGATCGCTAAACTTTGACAGCGGACTCTTAGCCCACACGGAGGCCTTGAACGTGGCGCGCGCCTGGTCGGTGCATTTCTTCTCGGGGCTGGCCATGGCGGCCTCGGCCTCGTGCGCAACACTCGCGCTCATCAACAGCAAAAGGGCAAAAACGGCGTGTTTCATCAGGACCTCAGCAACACTAATGCAAGCGCCATTTTGCGCCTTTTATCGCCTTTGGCCTATGGCGGATTTTCGCGTTTGGTCGCACACTTGGGCCTAAGCGCACACCTTGGGGGAGGACGGCATGCTGGGTCGCAGAGGCTTTGGTAAATCTATTTTAGGCGGCGCGGCGGGCATCGCGATGGCGGCGGCCACGCCGCTCCCATCCACGTCTCAAGCCGCCGAGCCGCAAAAACCCAAAACACGTAAGCCGCTCAAAGTCCGTCTCGGCGGCGAGTACCGCATCGGCGACGGCGGCACCATCTCCAAACAGAATCTGGATTACCAGGGACGCTGGGGCATCACGTACCTCACCACCTCCGTCGAGAATGGCCCGCGCGCGTCGCCCGGTGTCGCTGACCCGCCGCCTGGTGCGCCGAAAGCGGGCCGCATGGTGCCCAGCCAGCCGTGGAATCTCGATGCGCTGAAACACATGCAGGACGTTTGCCAACAGAACGGCAAAGTGCTGGAAGGCATCCGCATGGATTCCGCCTACATGATCATGAAGCCGGGGCCCGAGCGCGACCGCTACCTCGATCTCATCTGCGATAACGTGCGCAAGGCGGGCCAAGCCGGCATCACCGTCATCAGCAAACATTGGAGCGTGAATTTCCTACGCCGTAATACCACCACGCCCGGGCGCGGCAACTCGTCCTACACCGGCTTCACGCTGGAGAAGGATTGGAAGAATCTGCCACCCACCGGCGTCGATCCGGTGTCGTCGGACGAATATTGGGAGCGCATCGATACCTTCCTCAAACACGTCATCCCCGTCGCGCGCGAAAGCAAAGTGAAGATGGCCGTGCACCCTTACGATCCGGGTGGTTTGCCGCTGGGCTATCTCGGCGTCGACAACTGGGATGCGGTGGATTTTGTGAAGGCCATGCTGCGCTATGAGAAAACCTTCGACGATCCGCATAACGCGTTCCAGTACGATACCGGCGTCGCAGCGGAATCCATGGACGGCCCCGATCTGCAGTTCGACCTGCTGCGCGGCCTCGTCACGCGCGGCAAAGTCGCGCAAATCCACTTCCGCAATATCCGGGGACATTTGAACGATTTTGTCGAGGTCTATCACGACGAAGGCGATGTGAATTTGTTCGCCATCATCAAACTGCTGCGCGATCTCGACTGGGAGGGCTCGCTGCTGCCCGACCACAGCCCGGTGCACCCGGACGACCCGCAACAGACGCAAGGCTTCGCCTTTGCGAATGGATATATCGCGGGGTTGTTGAAGGCGGCGCAGGACGCATAGGGCGACGTTATGTACAAATTATACATAGCCAACAAAAATTACTCGTCGTGGTCTTGTCGCCCATGGGTTTTGATGCGGGAGCTGAATATCCCTTTCGAAGAACAGCTCGTTCAATACCTAGAAGAATCGAATTGGGAAAACTTTCGTAGATTTTCACCCAGCGGGCGGATGCCAGCTTTGCATGATGGAGCCACCATCATTTGGGATTCGCTAGCAATCGTTGAATATTTGGCCGAACGCCATCAGATCGTATGGCCCGAAGATCGGGCGGCCCGCGCTTGGGCCCGCTGCGCAACAGCTGAAATGCATTCCAGCTTCTCTGCGTTGCGCACGCGTTGCTCGTATAGCGCGGGCATACGCGTAAAACTGAAAGAAACACCCGACGAATTATTGCGGGACGTCCGCCGTTTAAATGAACTTTGGAATGAAGGACTGGATCGGTTCGGCGGACCTTTTCTTGCCGGCGGGAAGTTTTCCGCAGTCGATGCCTTCTATGCTCCCGTGATGTTTCGATTCCAGACTTATGGACTGAAGGCAGAGGGGCGTGCAGCCGCATATATGGCGCACATCCTCGCGCTGCCTTCTGTGCGGAGCTGGTATGAAGGTGGCTTGAAGGAAATTTGGCGCGAAAAATCACACGACGACGAGATAGCGTCTTACGGGATGGTAATAGAAGATTTGAGAGCTGGATAACATGACCGTCAAAATCAGGTCTGCCACCCAGAAGGACGTCGCAAGCTACAGGCAATGCATTGACGCTATTGCGAAGGAACGCCGGTATTTCTTTGAATACGAAGCTTCGCCGTTAGCCGAGTTTCGCGCGCTCATACGAGAGACATTGCGCAAGAAGGCACCCTTTCTGATCGCGGTAGACGGCGAGCGCGTTGTCGGGTTTGCGTCCGTCCTTCTCTATGGGCTGCCGTCGCTCAGCCATAACGCAAGGATCGGCATAGGCATCCTCCCGGAGTATCGCGATATCGGTCTCGGCACCAAACTGACGGCGGGGGTCTTGAAGATGGCACGCGGCAAATTCGACTTTCTGTTTTTGGAAGTCTTCGCAAAAAACAAGCGCGCGCGAAAATTATACATGAACTTGGGTTTTGAAGTGTGTGGCCGCATCAAGAAAAACGTGAAGGGCCTGGTATACGGGTATGACGACGTGGTGCTGATGCAAAAGCAAATGCGGCGCTGACGGGAGCAGAACATGGCCGTCAAAATCAGACCCATCACGCTTAAAGACGCCGCGAATTTCAGACTGTGTTTAGACACGGTCGCAAAAGAGCGGCGGCATATCTATGATTACGAAGCACCGCCACTCCCAAAAATAAGGCAGAGATTGCGAAAGCGATTGCGCGAGAAGATTCCCCATATTGTGGCCGTGGATGGCATGCGTGTCGTCGGATGGGCGGGTGTGTACCGCCCTGGCGTGCCATCGATCTGGCATTGTGGCGACCTTTCTATAGGGTTGCTGCCGGAATATCGCGGCCTGGGCTTGGGCACAAAACTAGCAACGCGCGTGCTGAAAATGGCGCGTGGGAAATATGAGTTCGTGATTGCGGCTGTTGTACGGAAAAACAAACCCGCCCGAAAACTATTCAAGAAAATGGGATTTCAACTGTGCGGCACACAAAAGTAATTCGTGAAGCTGGACTATGGATTTGACGATGTCCTGGTGATGCAAAAGCGGTTGGCGCGCTAAAGTTCGGTGCAGAAAACATGGCTGTAGAAATTAGACCTATCGTCCTTGAAGACGCCGCCAGCTACAGACGGTGCTGGGACGCCATCGCCAAGGAACGTCGTTACCTCACGGAATACATCGCGCCGCCCCTCGCGGAAGTACAGTCGGCGTTTCGGCACTATCTACGCACCAAGATTCCGTTTTTGGTTGCCGTGGACGGGGCACGTGTTGTCGGGTTTGCCGTTGTGTACCGGCCCGACTTGCCGTCGCGCCGCCATCTTGGAGACTTCGGCATGGGCCTGCTCCCGCAGTACCGGGAACTGGGCCTGGGCACAAAACTGATCACAGGCGTTTTGAAATTGTCTCTGGGCAAATTCGAGTCCGTCGTGTTGACGGTTTTTCGGAAAAACAAACGCGCCATAAATCTGTATGAGAAAATGGGATTCAAACCGGACAGCGGCCTAAAGAAGTTTATGAAGCTGGCCGATGGTTTTGACGATCTGATCTACATGCAAAAGCAAATAGTGAAATAACCATGCCGCCCTTCTCCCGCCGCACGCTCTTACAAGCCGCCGCAGCCGCGCCGCTGCTCGCAATGCCGTGCGCCTTTGCCGCAACACCCATAAATGAGTCCGGCTTTGTGCGTATCGGCGGCATCGAGCAGTGGGTGGCCGTGCAAGGCGACGACCGCGCCAACCCCGTCATCCTCTACCTGCACGGCGGGCCCAGCGAAGCGCAGTCGCCGTTCCTCAAAGGGTTCATGCCCTGGGAGCATGACTTCACCGTCGCCAATTGGGACCAGCGCGGTGCCGGCAAAACCTATGGCCGCAACGGCGAGGCGACGCCCGATCTCACCCTCGAGCGCCTCATCAATGATGCCATCGAAGTGGCGGAATATCTCCGCACCCACCTCGCCCAACGCAAAGTGATTCTGGTCGGGCAATCCTGGGGCTCGTTCCTCGGCGTCAACGTCATCAAACGCCGCCCCGATCTGTTTTATGCCTTTGTCGGCACGGGCCAAGTCTCTGGCATCGCCGCGATGCTGGAAGACCGCGTGCGGTATGCGCAAGAGCAAGCCACCGCTTTGGGCGATCAGGAAACCCTGAAGGCCCTGGATGAGGCGCGCAACATGTCGATTGATTACCGCTTGGATGCGGAAGCCAAGGCCTCCAGAAAATACGTCATCTCAAAGCCCGACGAAGCCTATGCAAAAGTGGTCAACGACTTCATAGGCCAGAAGCCGCTCAAAGGTGACGCGGCGGACTTCATGGCAGGTGCTAAATTCACCGCGCAGAAATTGAAAGATGTGATGGACACCATCGACCTGCGCGCGCTCGGCCTCGACATGCCGATCCCGTTTTTTGTGATCCAGGGCCGCGACGATCACATCACCGGGTTCGCGCCCGCCAAAGCTTACACCGACGAAATCCGCGCGCCGCAAAAAGCCTTCGTCGCCATCGACGGCGGGCACTATGCGTGCTTCACGAATGCGGATGAGTTTGTGGCGGCGTTGCGCAAATATGTAAGACCGTTGGCGGTGTAAACATGCCCAATAAAATCGTCGACGACCCCCGCATCGATCCGCGCAT
>CAITZE010000351.1 GCA_903896775.1 uncultured bacterium | reverse complement strand
GGGATGACGCCGAATCTCGCCGCGCCTTTGCGTGCGATCTAGGCGGGAATAACGCGTTTATTTGCGCGCTTTCAAAATCAACTCGAAGCGATCCGGCGCGTTTTTATCTCGCTCGAGATGCGGGTAGTGCAGCCCATCGTGATAATCAAAACGCACCGTCCGGAAAGCATCACCGTTTCTCACTAATAGTTCAATCGATGCGCCGGTTTTCTTAGCGTCGGTGATGGCGTCTTTAAACCGCATTGCATCGTAGGCGATGTTGTTGACGGCGATGACTTGCGTTCCCGGCGTCAGGCCGAGCTTGAAGGCTGGGCCGTCCCACAAAACATCGATCAGGCGATTCTCAGCGCCGACGATAAGGCCCAGCGAATAGGTCAAATCGAGCACCTTACGGCGCATTTCCGAGGTCTTCATGTAGTCCGACGGTGTGTCGGTATAGATCAGCTTATAACCACTGCGGGCGAGACCATCGAGCGGCGCGCCCGGACCGTGACCATCCAGACGCGAACGCAGAAAGGACGCCCAATCATAAGGTTGCACGGCGTTAAGGGCGGCTACTACATCGTCGAACGTGTAAGTGGCCGGCACATGGCTGCCGTCGTTGACGGCGAAGAAACTACCGGCAAAATCGTCGAGCGATTTCTTTCCGTGCGACATTTCACGGATCAGACTGTCGGCATCTAGCCAGATCAATTGACCTTCGGAATAGTAGTCCTCACTGCGCTGCCAGCTACGGTAAGCCAACGGCCGGCGCATGGCGGCGACAGGATCGTTAGTGGTGTCTTGCAGCGATTTCCATTCGCGGCCGACACGATGATCGTAAAGCGCGGCGGTAGCGGCGAAAGCATCGAGCGCTTGTTGTTTAGTCAGCAAGCCGGAGCGTGCAGCCAGCACATAACCCCAATACTGGGTTTGGCCTTCATAAACCCACAGCAAACTGCCGCGCATGGGCACGTTGAAATTCGGCGTCCACAAATCGGCAGGGCGGCGGAACTTTCCGTTCCAGGAATGGGTGAACTCGTGCGGCAGCAAATCGCGCGCATCGGCGTTCTTGTCCCATTCGGTGAAGTAGACCGGCGTCGTGCCGTTCTCGCTCGATTGATGGTGCTCGAGGCCAATGCCACCCATGCGCTCGGTCAGCGCCAGCAGAATGTCGTAGTGATCAAAATGATGTGAGCCGAACAGCGTGGTCAGCTGACGCAGCAGCGCCTTGTGCGCTTCTTCCTGCTCGGGCTTGATTTCAAGAAGCTCGGGCCTGTCGGCCATGATATCGAGACGCACTGGCGCGGTGCCGGCATTGCCGAGGTTGAGCACCTTGAAATACTTGCCGGCATAAAGCGGCGAATCCACCAGATTGTCGAAGTCGATGGTTTTGAACGTCGTCACGTTGTCGGCGGTCGAAGCCGTTTCCAGAGCACTCGCCATTTGCCAGCCGTCGGGCAATTTGACGCTCGCGCTCACCGGAATTTGACGCGCGAAATAGCCGGCCGGATAAAGTGCAACGGCACCCCACTGCAGGTTAAGCATTTCCTGGGTCATCATGACGCGGCCTTGGCTGTTCTCAGCCGCCGACAGAAATTGAAATTCAAGGTCGAGAGCGTCTGTGCCGGTAGGCACGTTGACGTGGAAGGCGAAGACGTTCACGGGGTCGCGCGTCCATTCGATGCGCGTGCCGTTGGCTTTGACGATCAGTCCGGCCAGCGCATCGATGCGGCCCGTGGGCGAATGATTGCCGGGTAGCCATTGTGGATAAAGCAGAACGACCGCTTCGCCGCCATGTACGGGGACGGTCTCGTGCACCGTGAAGATGTGGCGAATGGTATCGGTTGCATCCACATCGAGGCGGAGCGTACCGGGATAGGGGATGTCGCGTGGTGGGGCGATCTCCGCCGGCATGGGAGCGGGCATGGGCGCATTCTGAGCCCAGGCCGTAGCGCTCAATAATAAAGCGCAGGCAAACGTGAGCGCGCGCGATGATCTGCCCGGTGATTTGATGGTCATGAAAAATCCCCCCGCCCCAGTAGAGCATTTTCGCTCCGACCTGGGGAGGGGGATGGTGGCGGTTAAGCCTTAAGTTTGGCGGCCACGTCGCGGGTGACGGGAACTTCCAAGCGGCTCAGCATTTCCTTGGGCACGATCTGCCAGAAATGCCGCACTTCCCGGTCCCAGTTCACGAGGATTTGTTCGGCCCAGGGCGATGAGGTTTCGCGGTGGTGCTCCATGACCAAGTTGCGCAACATGGTCTCGTAGTGACCGACCTCGATGCGCTGATGGATGATGCTTTCGCGATTGACCCGGTGTTCGAACAGATTTTCGCGGTCATACACAAAGGCCATGCCGCCGGTCATGCCGGCGCCGAAATTGGCGCCGACCGGTCCCAGGATCACGGTCGTACCACCCGTCATGTATTCGCAGGCGTTAGAGCCGCAGCCCTCGATGACGGTAGTGGCGCCTGAGTTACGCACGCAGAACCGTTCACCCGCCTGGCCTGCC
Organism: uncultured bacterium; assembly: GCA_903896775.1. Classification (GTDB taxonomy): domain Bacteria; phylum Pseudomonadota; class Alphaproteobacteria; order Rhodospirillales; family Rhodospirillaceae; genus SHVO01. The sequence goes on along the minus strand of CAITZE010000351.1, from coordinate 5,867 downwards.
GCGAACAACTTTCCGGACGTTGCGCCGTAAAGAACCGTATTGCCGATGATCGTATTCTCGTTCCACTTATAGATCGTGGACGTCGTCGGCCGGATGACGATTGTGCCGCCCGATAGACCCTTGCCGACGTAATCGTTGGAATCGCCCCAGACTTCGAGCTTCAAGCCGCGCACGGCAAAAGCGCCGAGCGACTGGCCGCAACTGCCGCGCAGGCGCACGGTAATATGTCCCGGCTGCAAGCCTTCCATGCCGTACTTAGTGACGATCATGTGCGAGAGCTTGGTCCCAATCGCGCGCTGTACGTTGCGCACGTTGTAGGTCAGCTGCATTTTCTCGCCTTCTTCCAAGAGCGGCTTGGCGTCAGCGATCATCTGAGCATCGAGCGTCTCGGGCACTTCGTTGCGGCCTTTGACGGTGTTGTGGGTCGGCAGACCGCCTGAATCCGGCTGCACCAGCAACGGATTCAAATCGAGATCGTCGAGGTGCGCGGCGCCACGGCTGACCTGATGCAAGAGGTCGGTGCGGCCGACAACTTCACCGAGCGAGCGGAAGCCGAGGCCGGCCAGGATGTCGCGTACTTCTTCGGCGATAAAGCTGAAGAGGTTGACGACTTTCTCCGGGGTGCCCGTGAACCTCGCACGCAAATCCGGGTTCTGGGTGCAGACCCCGACCGGGCAGGTGTTGGAATGGCACTGGCGCACCATAATGCAGCCCATGGCCACCAGCGACGCCGTGCCGATGTTGAACTCCTCGGCGCCCATCATGGCGGCGATGACGATATCGCGTCCCGTCTTGAGACCGCCATCGGTGCGCAAAATCACGCGGTGACGCAGACGATTGAGCGTCAGCACTTGATGGACTTCGGTCAGGCCCATTTCCCAGGGCAGACCGGCGAACTTGATCGAAGTCTGGGGGCTCGCGCCCGTGCCGCCGGAATGGCCGGAAATCAGGATCACGTCGGCATTGGCTTTTGCGACGCCTGCCGCAATCGTGCCGATGCCGGTGCGCGCGACCAGCTTCACGCAGACGCGGGCTTTTGGATTGATCTGCTTCAAGTCGTAGATCAACTGCGCCAAATCTTCGATCGAGTAGATGTCGTGATGCGGCGGCGGCGAGATCAGCATCACGCCGGGCGTTGCATGGCGCAACGCTGCGATTTCCACTGTAACCTTAAAGCCGGGCAGCTGGCCGCCTTCGCCGGGCTTGGCGCCTTGGGCAACCTTGATCTCGATCTCGCGGCATTGGTTCAGATATTCGGCGGTGACGCCGAAGCGGCCTGAGGCAATTTGCTTCACGGCGGAATTGGCATTGTCGCCGTTAGGTGCAGGTTTGTAGCGCGCGCGCACTTCGCCGCCTTCGCCGGACACCGACTTCGCGCCGATGCGGTTCATGGCGATGTTGAGCGTGCCGTGTGCTTCCGGACCCAGTGCGCCGAGCGACATACCGGGCGTCAGAAGACGCTTTCTGATTTCGGTGGTGGATTCGACCTGCTCGGCCGGGATCGGCTTGGTGGCGGGACGGAAGTCCAGCAGATCGCGCAGATGGATCGGCGGCAGCTTACGTACGCCTTCGGCATACTTCTGATAGGTGAGGTAGGCGTCCTTTTCCACGGCGCTCTGCAGGATATGGATCAATCGTCCGTCGTGACCATGCGCCTCGCCCGACTTCGCGCGGTAACGATAGAAGCCGCCGACGGGCAAGGTGACAATGCCGGTGCGGAATGCGCGGCGGTGTTGCTCGATGACTTTTTTCTGAATGCCGGCAAGCCCAAGGCCTGAAATGCGCGAGGACATGCCGGGGAAGAATTCCGCCGCGAGAGCGCGCGACAATCCTACGGCCTCGAAATTGTAGCCGCCGCGGTAAGAGCTGATGACCGCGATGCCCATCTTGGACATCACTTTCAAAAGCCCGTCGCAAACCGCTTTTTGATAATGCTTCGCGCAATCTTCGACACTCAGGTCACCGAACAGGCCACGGCGCTGGCGATCGGCGATGGCTTCTTCGGCGAGGTAAGCATTGATGCTGGTGGCGCCGACGCCGACGAGTACCGCGAAGTAATGCACGTCCAGGCACTCGCCCGAACGTACATTGAGCGATGTGAAGGTGCGCAATTTCTGACGGATCAAATGCGTATGCACGCCGCCCGCCGCGAGGATCATGGGGATCGCGGCGCGTCCAGGCCCGACATTCTCATCGGTCAGAACGATATGGCGTTTACCGGCACGCACGGCTTCTTCCGCCTCCGACTGAATCCGGGCAATGGCAGCGCGCAGAGCGTTATCGCCGCCGTCGAAGTCAAAGGTGCAATCGATGTCGCCAGCCGTGTCGCCCATGTACTTGCGCATGGCGTTGAACTCGGCGGTCGTCAGCATCGGGCTCGACAATTGCAGCAATTCGCACTGCTCGGGCGCTTCATCGAGAATGTTGCCGAGGTTGCCAAGACGCGTGTTGAGACTCATGACCCGCGTTTCGCGCAAGCTGTCGATAGGCGGATTGGTGACTTGGCTGAAGTTCTGGCGAAAGAAGTGATGCAGGCCACGATAATTGTCGGACAGCACGGCCAGCGGCGCGTCATCGCCCATGGAGCCGATGGCTTCCTTGGCGTCGGCTGCCATCGGATGCAGGATCAATTCCAGATCTTCCAGCGTCATGCCGAATGCGGCTTGGCGGCGTAGCAGCTCTTCTTTGCCGAGAGTGTATTTCGCGCCTTTGCTCGACTTGGTGAGCGTGTCGAGATGTGTAGTGTTCTCGATCCACTGACCGAAAGGTTGTTTGGCGGCGAGATTGTCTTTCAATTCGCGGTCGTGGAAGAATTTGCCTTCCTTGAGGTCGACGCCAATCATTTGGCCGGGGCCAACGCGGCCTTTCTCGACGATGTTGGCATTATTGACGCGTACCATGCCGGTTTCGGATCCGACAATCAGCAGGCCATCGTCGGTGAGGGTGTAGCGCATCGGACGCAAACCGTTGCGATCCATGTAGCCGATCACCCAACGGCCGTCGGTGGCGCACATGGCAGCCGGCCCGTCCCAGGGTTCCATCACAGCGTTGCAGTAACCGAAGAGGTCGCGGTGGGATTCTGGCATGACCGCGTTCTGGCTGATGCTTTCGGGCACCAGCAGACATCTGGTCATCGGCGCCGTGCGTCCGGCGCGGCACATCAATTCGAAGACGTTATCGAGGCAGGCCGAGTCCGAACCGTGCGGCTGAATGATAGGCTTCAACTCTTCGATGGTGTCGCCGAAGACCGGGTGCGCGATACGGCACTCGTGGGCCTTCATCCAGTTGACGTTACCCAGCAGCGTGTTGACCTCGCCGTTATGGGCCAACATGCGGAAAGGCTGTGCAAGGTGCCAGGTCGGGAAGGTGTTGGTCGAATAGCGCTGATGATAGATCGCGAAAGACGAGATAAAGCGCGTATCCAGCAGGTCGGGATAAAACGAAGTCAGCTGTTCGGCCAGGAACATGCCTTTGTAGATCACCGAGCGGCATGACAGCGAACAGATATAGAAGTCGCGGATATGTTCTTCCTGTACGCGGCGTTCGATGCGCCGGCGCACAAGGTAAAGGTTGCGCTCCAGATCGTCGCCGGTCAGGCCGCGACGGTTGGCGATCATGATCTGTTCGATTTCGGGCCGGGTGGCGTTGGCCTTTTCACCGATGATCGAGATATCGACGGGCACCTGACGCCAGCCGTAGATGTAATAGCCGGCGTTGAGGATTTCGCTCTCGACAATGGTGCGGCAGATTTCTTGCGCGCCGAGATCGGACTTCGGCAGGAACACCATGCCGACGCAAAGCGTCTCGGTCTCGGAGATGACGTGACCGGTGCGGGTCACGTGCTCGCGGAAGAAGTCTTGTGGAATTTCGAGATGGATGCCGGCGCCGTCGCCGGTCTTGCCGTCGGCGTCCACGGCGCCGCGGTGATAGAGCACGCTCAAGGCCTCGATGCCCGCCGTGACAACGTCGCGACGCGGCTTGCCGTCAACCGCCACCACCATGCCGACGCCGCAGGAATCATGTTCCTGCGACTCATCATAAGCATGACCGGCCGTCAGCTTGGCGGCATTGGCGCGGTAGTTGGCGACGAACTCTTCGCCGCTCTCCTGAAAATCAGGCGCTTGGAAAGTAGGGGGCTGCATATCGTTCATGGTGCTCTCGTTTACGATGCTTTGCGCAGGCGCGCGTCGGCAGTCTGCGCAGCCTCGATATAAGAGTGAATGTTGGCGGCGGCGTCGCGGCCGTCGCGGATCGCCCAGACCACCAGCGATGCGCCGCGCACGATGTCGCCGGCGCCGAACACGCCGTCCATTGTCGTCATCAGCGAGCGGAAGTCGGTCTTCAGGGTTCCCCAGCGCGTGATGCCAAGACCCGGTTCGCCGAACATCGCCGGCAGATCTTCGGGGTCATACCCCAGCGCTTCGATGACGAGGTCCGCCGGAATGACAAACTGCGAACCTTCGATCTCTTCGGGCTTGGCGCGGCCTGAAGCGTCGGGTGTGCCGAGGCGCATGCGCAAAGCGCGTACGCCGGTGGCCGTGTTATTGGCATCGTGCAGGATCGCTTCAGGGGCCGACAGCCACAAGAACTCTACGCCTTCTTCGATGGCGTTGGTCACTTCGCGCTGTGAGCCCGGCATGTTCTCGCGGTCACGGCGATAAAGACATTTCACCGACTTCGCGCCCTGACGAATGGCTGTGCGCACGCAATCCATGGCGGTGTCGCCGCCGCCGATCACCACGACATTTTTACCGGCGGCATTGAGCGCGCCGCTGTCGAAGGCCGGCACCTTGTCCCCGAGGTCCTTGCGGTTCGAGGCCGTCAGATATGTCATGGCCGGGAAAACACCGGCGGCGCCGACGCCGGGACAGCTCATGGCGCGCGCTTTGTAGACGCCGGTCGCAATCAGCACGGCGTCGTGTTTGCGGCGCAGATCGGCGAAGCTGATGGTCTTGCCGACTTCGACATTGCGGTGAATTTTGATCTTGGCCATCTCGAGCAACTTCACGCGGCGTTCCACCACGGTCTTCTCGAGTTTGAAATTGGGGATGCCGTAAATCAGCAGGCCGCCGGCGCGGTCGTAGCGGTCGTAGACCTCGACCTGATAGCCGAGCTTGCGCAGCTCTTCCGCTGCCGCCATGCCGCCCGGCCCGGCGCCGACGATGCCGACGGACTCTTTGCGTTCTTGTTCCGGCGTTACGGGTTTGACCCAGCCGCGTTCCCAGGCGGTATCGGTGATGTACTTCTCCACCGCTCCGATAGTGACCGCGCCGTGTTTAGACTGCTCCAGCACACAACTGCCTTCGCAAAGGCGGTCTTGCGGGCAGATGCGGCCGCAGACTTCAGGCATATTGTTGGTGGCCGATGACACCGCATAGGCTTCTTCAAGCCGGCCTTCGGCGACCAGCTTCAGCCAATCGGGGATGTTGTTCTGGACCGGGCAATGGACTTGGCAGAACGGAATGCCGCATTGCTCGCAGCGCGAAGATTGATCTCCGGCGTCAGCCTCGGGCCATTTCTCGTAAATCTCGCCAAAGTCCTTGCGGCGCGTGTCTGCCGCGCGCTTGGCGGGCATCGCCTGCTCGAGGCTTAAAAACTGCAGCATGTTGCGTTTGGTCGGGGCTTTACTCACGGGGACAATCCTCAACATTTAACGAGCCGCGCACTTTAGCTTTGGCGCTTCGCTCTGAAACTTCGCCGGAGAGAAGCGAAAATCCCGTCCCGATTCCCGCACGTAGCGGCGCCCACTCCCGGACGCTGTGTCGGGCACCATAACGGCCCGGAAAAAGGCAAACCAGCGAATTCGGCGGTATATGTCAGTGTTGTTGACATTATTTTAAGTGCAAGAATCCTATTAACGACACTCT
>CAITZE010000350.1 GCA_903896775.1 uncultured bacterium | reverse complement strand
TGCTGCCGTTCATCGGCGCGTCCATTAAAGCCGCCGGCTTGAAACCTTCGGATATGCAGCCGACCGACGGCACGCTTCTCTTCTGCAACCGGGTTATTTTCCCGCGCCGTCTTACCGGCATGACGCCGTGGAAGGCCCAGTGCCTGCGCCAGATTTTCGGCGTTGAAGGTCGGCCGCGTGGGAATAAGCGCGTTTATGTCGCGCGCGGGGCCGCGCCGCGCCGGAAAGTGTTGAATGAAGCGGCGGTGGAAAAACTGCTCGCGGGATACGGCTTTTTGTCGATCAATCCCGGTGCACTCTCGATGGCGCAGCAAGTGGAGTTGTTTGCGAACGCCGAGATCGTCGCCGGACCTCACGGCGCGGGATTGACCAATGCGGTCTTCATGGCGCCGGGTGGCGCGATGATTGAGATGACGCACGACCGCCGCGTGGTTTGGGCCTTCCACGAAGTCGCGGGCGCGGCGGGCCTCAGTTATGCCTGCGTCATCAACGACGCGGTTTTGAAAAATAAAGACGACGATGCGCTCTATGCCGACTTCAATGTCGATCTGGAGGCTTTGGACGCAGCGGTGAAAGCGTCAATCGCGGCTTTATAATTCCGGCAGCGGAATAAATTCGTTCTCGCTGGGCGGCAATTTGAAATGCCCACTCCAGTTTTGAGATGGGGCCGCCGCCCAATCGGCTTTGGCCTTGTCGAGCAGGTCTTCGGAACTCGCGACAAAGTTCCACCACATCAAGCGCGGTGCATCCAACGGCTCCCCGCCGAGGATCATCACGCGCGCGGGTGCATCGGCGGTGAGGGTGACATTCTTACCTTCGGTGATGATCGCCATCTGCATGGCCGGTAATACAGTGCCATCGATTTTGATCTCGCTATCGACGGCGTAAACCGCGCGCTCCTGATGCTCGCTCGTCAGCTCAAGTTTCGCGCCGGCGTCCAGGATCGCTTCGACATAGAGCGTGCTCGATTGTGTGAGCACAGGTGAGGTGAGGCCAAAGGCAGTGCCGGCGATGACGCGCAGCTTTGCGCCCGGCTTCTCGGCGGTCGGCAACGTAGCGGCGGGATGATGGACAAAGCTGGGCGCGCAGTCTTCGACCGTTTTCGGTAAAGCCACCCAAGACTGAATGCCGTGCACGCTGTGACCGGCCGCGCGCAAATCAGGCGGCGTGCGCTCGGAGTGCACGATGCCGTTGCCGGCGGTCATCCAGTTCACGTCGCCGGGACTGATGGTTTGCACCGAACCGATGCTGTCGCGATGAACAAAAGCGCCCTCGAACAAATAGGTTACGGTCGCAAGGCCGATGTGAGGATGCGGGCGTACGTCGATGCCTTGGCCGGGCGCGAACAATGCCGGCCCCATATGATCGAAGAACACAAAAGGCCCGACGCTGCGCCGCTTCATAAAGGGCAGCACGCGCGCGACCTCGAAGCCGCCAAGATCGCGCCGGCGCGGCGCGATAATGAGGTCGATTGATGATGAGATGGTCGACATCAACCCACCGCCTTGGCTGCGGGTTGCGCCAAAATTCGCGACGGCGGCAAGTGGATCGTGACCGTCGTGCCTTCGCCGCGTGTGCTGACCAACGTCATCGTGCCGCCGTGCAGTTTCACCAATTGATCCGCCAGCGGCAGGCCGAGGCCGGTGCCCTGCACGCGGCGGCGCTCGGTCTCGCGGCTCTGGACAAAGGGCTTCATCACTTCGCCAAGTTCGTCGGCGGCGATACCGATACCGGTATCGGCGACCCGCAGGACGATGCCGCCGTCGCCGGCACGCCGGCCATCGATGCGGATGCGTCCTCCGGCGGGCGTGAACTTGACGGCATTGGAAATCAGATTGAGCAACACTTGATCCAATTTACGCGCATCCACGAGAATGTCGGGCAGGTCAGGTTCAATCGCCACGTCGAGTGACAACTGCGCATTGCCGATGGAATGATTCATCAGCGTGGTTGCTTGTTCGACTAACCCTGCGACGGTCGTGGGCGCTTCTTCCAACTCGACTTTACCGGCTTCGACTTTCGACAGATCCAGGATGTCGTTGATGATGCCAACCAGATGACGCCCGCTATCATGGATCGAGCGCGCGAAATCTACATACTGCGGATTGCCGACGGGCCCCTTGAACTGCAAATGGATCACTTCGGCAAAGCCGATGATGGCATTGAGCGGCGTGCGCAGCTCGTGGCTCATATTGGCAAGGAAGCGCGACTTCGCGCGGCTGGCGGCTTCGGCCTTGTAAGCTAACTCCGCGTTCAGCACACGCAAGCGCACGCTTTCGACAAAGCCCTGATAGCTGTAACGCCCGCTCATCAGCAGGAAGAGGAAGTAGACAAGCGTATAGGCCAGCAGGGCGGCGGAGGCGCGCTTTTCGTAAAAGCCCATCACGATCCAGGGCGGCAGCATACAGGCCGCGACAAAGCCCACCATGGCGGCTGGAACCGGATACAGCATCAGGGTGCCGCCGGCGGCCATGCCGGCGATGATGGCGCAGATCAGAAGGTCGATATCCGGCGGCGGTTTGCCGGCCGACAAAAGGGCGGCGAACAAACCCCAAACTGTCCCGAAGTACAGCGCCCAGATCGTCGCGCGGGTAATCGTGCGGTCAGTGACGCGCGACGGTCGCTGCACGTTGCGGTGTTTCCACCACGTCCGCAGCTGCCAGACTGCGGCGAGCTGAAACAGAATCGTCAGAATCACCAGCAGCCAATGTTGCGTTACGAAAGGCCAGCAGGCGACGGTCAGGATGATCGAGTTGATGGCGTGAGAAGGGGCCGCGATGGGCTGATGACGCCCCATGGTCATCAATCGCTCGATATTGACCTCGCGCTCAATGTCCGGCGGTAGATCGGGTTTCAGCCAAAGGGCGTGCCAGCGGGCCATAGCGTGGAAGCGGACCCCTAAAAATTGGTGGCGTTGAGGCGCGGACAAAAAGAGTAAACTGGATTTGCAGGCCATTACAACTCCGCGTTACTGTCGGCTAATAATCCTTCGCATGAAGTGAAGTCTTTCGCGCGTGTCCAAAAAGAACCAATTCGCCAAGCCTGAAGCGATTTTCCAAAAAGGCTTCGATTTTTTGGAAGCCGGGCAATGGGCAGAGGCCATCAACCGCTTCGAACAGGTGATCGCGCTCGTGCCGGGCGCGGCAGCGCCGTACATATCGCGCGGCGATGCTTTGCAGGGCCTGCTGCGTTTTGACGCTGCGGTTGAAAGTTATGACCGCGCCATCGCGCTAGAAGGTGGCGTGCCCGAGGTTTACTGCAATCGCGGCGTGGCGTTGCACAAGCTGGGGCAATTCGAAGCCGCCCTTGCCAGTTACAATCATGCGCTGGCGCTCGACCCTGGTCACGCCGATGCGTGGTCCAATCGCGGCAATGCTCTTCGCAAACTTGAGCGCGCCGATGAGGCTCTTGCCAGTTACGACCGTGCGTTAGCGCTCAATCCGTCCGCCGCCGAGATTCACGCCAACCGCGCGGGGGCACTGGAAGAGTTGAACTGTTCTGCGGAAGCCTTCGCGGCCTACGAAAAAGCCTTTGCGATTTCACCCAGCTATCACGAAGCCCAGCAACACCTGTTGTGGCTGACGATGAAGGGCGAGGGCGATCCGGCGCGCATCGAACAACTGGCGACAGAGGTCGCAACACGCGGTGCGCAGATGGCGGCAGCAGAATTGCGTGCGCGCAAGACGCTGACGGCTTTTCGCGCCCAACATGATCTTGAGCAGACGGAATATCTGCTGCAACACGGTTATGACTTCGCGGGTCTGATCGAAGCAAAGGGCGCGCTCGCGTACATTCGCGCCCGTGCAAACAGTGCGGCTGATGTCATTGCGCTCACTGATAAAGAGATCGCGGTCCTTGCGCCCTTTTACGAGAAAGTACTCCGTGCGCCCGCGCCGGCGCTGTCCGGGCCTTGCCTCAATCCCGCCAACGATTGGTCGGCCACCGAAGACCGCTATTTCAAGGCCACGCCCGAGATCGTGGTGATCGATGATCTGCTGTCGCCGGCAGCGTTGAAAGAATTGCGGGATTTTTGTCTGGCCTCGACCATCTGGCGCAGGGATTTTCAGAACCAGTACTTCGGGGCCTTCAGCGACGACGGCTTTGTCAGTCCCTTGCATCTACAGATCGCCGCCGAGCTGCAACAGAAGATGCCGCGTCTGTTCGGCGGTCAACGCCTCGAGCAAGTGTGGAGCTTTAAATACACGTCGGAACTGGGCCGGGGCATCAATGTGCATGCCGACTTCGCGCGGCTTAATCTCAACTTTTGGATCACGCCCGACGAGGCCAACCTCGATCCACAGTCGGGGGGCATGGTTGTCTACGATGTGCCCGCGCCGAAATCATGGACCTTCGATCAGTACAACAGCAGCTCCGACGATATCCTGAAATTCCTGAAGGAACATGGCGCAGGGTCGCAGACGGTTCCTTACAGGTACAATCGCGCGGTGCTGTTCAACTCGAACCTGTTTCACGAGACGGACGCGATCAAATTCAAGACCGGCTACGAAAATCGCCGTCTCAACGTCACCTATCTGTTCGGCAAGCGGTTTAAAGAATAAGCGCGGTTAGAAGATGATCTTGTAGACGTTGCCGTTGGAATCGGTCGCGACGCCGAAGCCGCTATCTGCGGTGGGCACAACATAATACTCGGCTTGGAAGGTCGCGGAATTGGAGCAGGAGCCGACGGCAAGCCCGCCGACCATGCCGCTTACGGTCGACGAGATTCCTGTGAGCTCGTGGTATTTCGCGATCAAGGAATCGGATTGAGGCTGGTTTTGCAGCGTCGTCCACTTGCCGTCGCAAGCCACGCCGTCGGGACGGGTAAATGTAAAGCTGCCTGCTGTGCCGACGCCGCTGACGGTGCCCGGCACGGCCTGCGTCTTGCCGCTTTTCTTCAACGGTCCATCGGCGGGATACATCGAGACTTGAATTTCACGTCCGCCCGCCGCCGCGACGGGTGCAGGCGCCATCGGCATGCCCGCGACCGAAACATGCAGCACGCGTAGCGCATCGACGATGGGGATGAAAAGATTGAGGTTTGCTGATGTGCCGTCTTGGCCGGGCA